>JBEKVA010000011.1:0-23069 GCA_049514475.1 Spirochaetia bacterium | reverse complement strand
GATGTGATACTTGATATCGTAGACCGAATGAGCTCCGTGCTGATATTCCATTTCCAATATCCTAACATGCTAAAGCTGTTCGCCTAAAGGCGAAGGATTTAAACCTGGTAGTGGAAATTAAACTTCCGAGCCAAACCGTCGCTGGAAGGAGGCTTATTGCTGTTGTGGCTATCCCTGTTGATCTTCTCTTCCAGCACCTGGATCCTGGCAACCAACTTTTTGTTGGCCTCCGTAAGTTGAGCGAGGGCTTCACTCATTTCGTCCAGCGTTGCTTGAAATTGGTCTTGCAGGTATTCAACCAGGGAGACAACCGCTTCGGGGCCGGCTTTGTAGGCGTTGAGGATATGCTCTCGCTCTACGCGCGGCAACCGTACGGCTCTATGCTCTCCCATGGACAGAAGTATTTCATAGTTTTGAATTCTCCGGTATCCCTAACATTTGTCCGGCATAATAGCTGAATAGTTACAGTATTTCTAGGGTTTTCTCCACCATATCCTTGATTCTACGCCAGATAGCGCGCGCGATTCGTTTCCTTGTCGATGGATAAAAGCTAAGTATTCTTTTCAGCTTCTCTGGGCGCATTCTTCCAGGGTCAAATTCCACAGGATCGCAATCCCTGAGGCGTCTTGATCCGGATCCATGGGGCCCCTTGATAATAAGAATGGCCGTTCCATCGCGCGAGCGGACTACAACTTGGCAGTCTTTGTATAGAACTGTGGCGACATCACTCCAAAGGGATTTCTGGGACGACATGTTCTTGCTTATGACAAGAGCGCCGCCTTCTGCGACTTTTTCCCAGACCAATTGAACACCTTCCGGAATGCTGCCGACGATGGTCTCAATTCTGATGTAGGCAAGATCAAAATCTGGGAATGTGGCCGCAATCCTTTCAAGCCTTCGAAGCGATTGGAGATGATTTGCCGTAAGCAGATGAAAGTGCGTTCGTAGCCCTTCCTCACGTGCCCTTTTCAGCACATTCGCCATGAGGTAGGCAGAATTATGCCCCTTCAGATGCTCAATGGCGCATATTTCGGTGCTCGGGCATGTAGATGCAATCACCCCATAGCCATCAGCCTGCATAATTCCAAGCTCGAGGTATCGCCGTGGATAGTAGTTGAGTCCATACCATGCCAGCATAGAGAGCGCCCCAACGCGGCGATCGTCGGTTTTCCACTCTTGGCCGCTCACACTTGCGATCGCTTTATAAGCATGGACGACGGTGTCCTTGCTCGTCAAACCTTTTACAACATCTTTTATTGACGGGTCGAACAATCCTGCCTTGGAGCGCGCCTCGACGCTTTCTGCGGTGTTTATGTTTACAAACCGCCTTCCGGAGCTGTGTTGCTCTTCAACCCCCGGCCCGGAAAGTCCCCACTGCCCGTCATTCGCCTCTACTTGATCCGACCAGTCAAGTTCCAGCGAAGGCGACATAATCGACCGTCTCCCGAATGGCGCATGACCCATGTGAAAAACCTGAATGCCAACATTCGAAAGAAAGACAAAATCGTGCTCTTGTGTCGTGCGAAAGCAGAAATCAATGTCAGACCAACCCCACCCTGACTGTTTTTCATTGAGAGCGCCTAGCCGATTCGCCAATTGACGGGATACGACAAACCCCCCGGTGCTCCCAAAAACATAGCTATCAGGAGAAGCTATCTCATGCAACAATGCGTATTCGTTGAAGTACAAATATCTGTCCCATTCCTTCAGCGTTGGCTGTCGCTGCAGAAATTGCCAGGGAACCTGTATTCGCGGGATAACCATGAGCGTCTCTGCGGGATCACTTTCCATGGACATTTCGCCGTAGAGAAGGTCGACAAGATTCTGGAGTGCCGTCTGCGGCATAAGCTGATCCGCGTTTGTGAGGAAAAGGAACTTGCCTTTTGAATGCGATATTGACGTATTCAAAGAACGGGTTGTATGAAATTGATCAGCTACCTCCTGTGTCTGACGAATTTTTTCCTTTGTAACGAAAATGAATCGAGTGATCGAAGCTGCCTCGGAGCTGAGTGTAAGACCTTGTGACAGGGGTACATCGCTTCCCCAATCGGTAAACACAACTTCGACTCCCACCTTACGATGGAGCTTCGTAATGGAGCGCGCATAGTGGTTGATTGTTGTACAGGCGCGATATCGGAAGTCCACCATATAGTCATCATCCCTACCTGCAAGGCAGATAGAAAGCAGGGGAGCTTCTACATTTTCATCTGCCATTTCGGTTCACTCCACCTGTCGGAATTGGGATCCTTTGCCAAGGATAATGGCTCTATGGAAGAGCGTAGTAGATCACCTGGCTGCCCAAGGTGTCAAAACCAAACGGAACATGCAGAAGCGGTTCGAGGGCTTTCTTAACGCTTTCTTGCTTGTCGGGAGAAGCATAGAAGAGGAAGAAGCCGCCTCCACCGGCACCCAAGAGTTTTCCTCCCAACGCCCCTGCATTCAGTCCCTTCTGATAGATGCAATCGATCTCAGGTGAGCTTACCTTCCCAGAAAGTGTCTTCTTTAGGATCCACGCCTCATGAAGGAGTTTCCCAAAATCATCGTATGACTTCGTCTCACCTGCCAGAATCTCGATCGCCTCCTCTACCATTTCTTGTATGCGTCGTAACTCGTCTTCCCTCGAATCCATTTTCGCCAACTTATCGTGCTCAATGTCAGCACCAAAACGAGAAAATCCGGTAAAGAACAGCATTAAATTGCTCTGCAGAAAGGCAACCTTTTCGTTTGCAAGCAAGATAGGATTGACTTCAATGTCGTTCGGAGTGAATAGTATCCTGTTGAAGCCGCCAAAGGCGGAAGCTACCTGGTCTTGCGATCCCACAGGCTCCCTAATCATGTCCTGTTCAACATGAATAGCCTCTAAGGCTAGTCTCTTTTTTGTCACCATAGTACCTTGGAGGGCATACAAAGCGTTGAGAAGACCGACGGTGAACGCTGAGCTCGACCCCAATCCGGAATTTGATGGAAGATCGGCGTCATGCTGCATGACCATTCCGTCTGTGATTTTCAGGAAGCGGTAGACTTCTCGCACCGCTGGGTGTTCAATCTCGTCGATTTCATTGAACGCTTCTTGCTTTGAGAAGAAGACAACCTTGTGCTTGTATTCAAAAAATGGGGGCAGCCGGCGGCAATGCACGTAGCAGTATTTGTCGATTGCCGTAGAAAGCACAGCTCCCCCGTTCTTTCCATACCAGGCAGGGAAATCTGTCCCGCCGCCGAAAAAGGAGATCCTGAGTGGCGTTCGAGTAATAATCATGATCTTACATGCCACACAACAAAGGAATAGCCTTCGTGAAATAGGTTTCCCATTCGCACTCGCTGCGCCCGGTCAATTGCAATTTTTCCGTCCTGTGCAAGCTTCTTGAGTTCGCTGTAGTACCCATTAAGGTAGTTCCGCCGCTTGTGGTAGCGAGCCGCAAGATAGTCCAACAGGTTGCCTTCATCATACATTTCGAGAATTGGTTCTGAATTGATACAGATTGCCGGCTTCTTAGTCAGTAGGAAATCAAGAAACGCCTTGTATTCATTTCCAACCTGTTCGAGTGAGTTCAAAGTCACAACAGCAGATTTCGGGGAAAAATGGATGGTCGGATCAGGCTGGAAGTAGTCGAACTGCCTGCCGGATAGATTCGCCCCCAACCGACGACCCAGCTCATTTGCGATACGCACGGAGCTTTCCGTCCAGTCAAGCCCTGTTATTTTTCTGCCCGGAAAAAGCCGATTCATGATGATAAGGTTATATCCAGTCCCGCATCCAAACTCGAAGAAGTCTTCGTAGTCGAACAGATAGGTTCGGAAGATGAAATGCCGAAACACTGTATAAAAATTCAACTCGAACTTTGGATCGTTGGGCCGTATATAGTGCGAAAAAAGTCTGGAGATACCATATTTGGAAATATACCGGGGTTCCAGGCGGGAGACATCGAAGCCATTTGAGGCGAAATCATCCCAGTTTTCCTGCCATCCCCTTTCCCAGTCCTGCTTTCGCTCTCTACCAGAGCTTTTGAGCATCCCATTGTCAATCGCCTTGAGAACATCGATAATTGTGTGTTCGATCTCGTGTGCCTTCAGGACCTCATAGCGAAAGTCGAATTGCGATATGATATCTCCGCACTTCGCCGAGATCTCATCATTGCTTGTTCCAAGCAGAGCCGCGAACGCATCGATGTCCAGCTTTCCCGTCAGATAGCTGGAAAGGTCCTCCGGAGAATCCGTTTGCGCGCCTTCAGACAAAATGGCCCTCTTCGTCGCGGCGTGAAACAAGGGGACTGCTTGCCGGCCACCAGATCTTGAATTGGGGATCATTCCACTTATAGGTAAACTGTCCTTTTGGGTTATAGTAGCTTGTCTGCTTATAGTGAAAAATAGCTGTTTCGCTCAGAACAAGGTGGCCATTCCCGTGCATGGGCGGTACAAGAACCTGGAGCCTGTTCTTGTCAGACAATGTGAAGCCGCGCCATTTTCCGAAGTGGGCGGAGTCCCTGTCACAATTGACAACAACAAGATAGAACTTGCCGTGGAGGCAAGATATAAGTTTCCACGTCTCTGCGTCACCGTGAATGCCCCTGAGAACATTGCGTGTTGAAACAGAAATATCATCCTGAACGAAGTGGCATGCAACGCCCTTTCGCAGATATTCTTCCTCATTATAGGTTTCCACGTATTCACCGCGGAAATCCTCGAAACCGCCTGTTCGGACAAGCAGCACACCTTCCAGTTCTGTTTTTTCGATTTCCATCATGCACCCCAAAAATAATTCTTCTTCTGCAAGTATTCTTCCTGATTTATCAGAAACCACTCCCAGGTTTCCTTCAAGCCTTGCATCAACGACGTCGAAGGATTGTAGCCAATTTCGCTTTTCGCGAGCGAAATATCCATAACCCGAACGGGTGCTCCGGATGGTTTCCCTGAATCGAATACATAACGAAACTCAATGAATGAATGCAGAGTCTCGACGAGCTCCCGGATGGTGGCCCCTCTCCCGCTGCCCAGGTTGACGAATCCACCCTTGGTTCCACGAAGTAATGCGAGTATGATGCCTTCAGCCACATCGCGGCTGTATGCGAAGTCTCTAACAGCGCTTCCATCACCCCAGATTTCAACGGGGTCTTCGCCTTTGTGAATACGCGACATGAGGGCAGGAATCACCATCGCGTTTTTTGGATCGAAATTGTCGCCGGGGCCATAAACGTTGCACGGGCGAACCACTGCGAAGTTCTCCATGCCATACTGCGTCTTATATGCGGAGATTTGAAGTTCGGCAACGCGTTTCGCCCACCCTGCAAAGTCCATAGGAATGCTATCAAGCTTGAAGTCCGCTTCTCTAAAGATCTCCGCGTTCGGATATGCGCCAATCGAACTGGTAAAGACCAGTTTTGCGACCTTGCTGAGTCTTGCCGCCTCGAGAATATTCGTATTCATCATGATCGTCGGCACGAAATGGCTCGCGAGCTTCGATCGAGAAACCTCGATAGACCCCTTTATTCCGGCAAGATGAAAAACAAAGTCCATCCCCCTTGTTATCTCACGACAGAAAGCGAATTCCGTAATATCCCCAAATACCCGCTCCGCGGCCGGATTAATTTCCACCTTATCCAGGGAAACGACTGTAACCCGTGCCCCCGCCTTGCAGACCAGATCCACAACCTGACGGCCAATCAACCCAGTGCCGCCAGTAACGAGAACTCTCTTGTCTATGAAGCTGTCAAACGTACTTTGATCAATCATCTGCTCGCATCCTTCCATTCATTGATGGCTGTGGCCTCATTGGACTGTTTCTCGAGAAGATAGTCATAGCTCATTTCGAGCTTTCTATTGTGGAGGCAAACCATTCCACGGTGTCCTTTAACCCGTCTTCGAAACTGATTTTTGGTTCGAAGCCGAGTATTTGCTGCGCTTTCGCCGTATCCACGTTCCGGAATGGGATTGTGGATGGTTTTGAAGGGTCAAAACGAACATCAGCGCCTCCATGTCCTGCCGCTGCAAGAATGATTTTAATTGTCTCCTCTACCGAATAACCCTTGCCGTAGCCGATATTCACTGGATCCGCCTTGGCGTGCTTTTCGAGGAGCAGAAGGCAGCCGCGTACAAGATCCTCGACGTGTAGTGAATCTCTCACTTCTTTTCCCGTTCCCCACACTTCGAACGGATTCTCTTTCGTGACCGCACGCCGTATGAGAGCCGGTATCACGTGGCTGGTCTTTGGATCGAAATTATCGTGTCGCCCATAGACAGCAGAAGGACGGGCGATGGCCACTTTTACTGTAGACTTCGACGCGACGTACTCCCCAAGGCGTTCAAGGTACCGTCGCATCCAGCCATAGCCGAAATATGCCGGATGTGTCGGGCCGCTCCACATTTCCTCTTCCTTGACGGGGTGATTGACAGCCGGATAACCCGTGCTGCTGCTGAAGATGAGGACGCGGTCTACTCCTGAAGTCCACGCGGCCTGAAGAATCTGTGCGGTAAGAACGAGATTAGCCGTGATGGCCGCCATTGGATTTGTTGTTGTCACGGCGGCGGCGGCAACAGCGCCAGCGGCGTGAAAAATGCAGTCGACGCCCTTCACAACACGAATGCAATCATCCTGAACCGTCATATCTGCCGGGACTGTCTCCACCCGTGGATCCAAAACAGGAGAAGGCCGGAGATGGACAGGGATCCTGATACGGGCCCCTTCGCGGAGCAGAGCCTCCACAAAATGACGTCCGATGAAGCCGCTTCCACCGGTCACGAGGACAAGCTTGTCTTTGTAAAACATTGTCGGTCTATCCTTCCAGGTGAGAAATCTCATGCTGAATCCGATTTCTAATTCCCCGTACGTCGAGGCCGAGCTTTTCTCTGATCGTCTGCAGAGTGCCATACCAGCCGCAAAACTCATCCGGCAGGCCGTGATAAGCTACTGAAAGCCTCGGCTCTTCATGCAGCGCCTCCAGAAGACCAAACGCATCATGCACAACGAGAAATCGTGTTCTTGAGAAACG
This sequence comes from Spirochaetia bacterium, assembly GCA_049514475.1. Classification (GTDB taxonomy): domain Bacteria; phylum Spirochaetota; class Spirochaetia; order SZUA-6; family Fen-1364; genus Fen-1364. The sequence continues at coordinate 16,086 of JBEKVA010000011.1, read as the reverse complement.
CGCAATGAGAGCGCGGTCGATTGGCTTGATCGTATGAAAATAGAGGATGTTCACGTCAATTCCCCGACAGGCTTCGAGCACGTTCTCCAGGAGAGGTCCTGCGGTTGCTACCGTCAAAGCTGAGCCAGAGTCCCTGACAATAACGCCTTTGCCAAACTCTACGGGGAAATCATTCTTGTGCGGATGGTCCGAGAGCCGGAAATATGTGGTCTTCCCATTCGCGTACTGACTTCGCAGAAGGATGTCCAGTTCCCGTACCGACCCCGGTTGAATCACCTCACAGCCGGGCAGAAGGCGAAGAATTGCAAGATCGGTGTAGGCGTGATGAGTCGACCCGTCCCAAGCATAGTCGAAAGAGGCTCCGCATGTGACGATATTTCCGCCAAACTGATTGTAGCACATATCGAGCTTGATTTGCTCATAGCTCCTTTCCGTAAGAAAAGGAGCTATTGTGTGTGCAAAGGGCATCAATCCCTGTGAGCTCAGTCCTGCGGATACGCTGATGATGGTGTTTTCGCAGATGCCTAGATTGAAAAAGCGGTCGGGAAAGCGCTTCTGAAATTCGTTGAAAAGATATACGCTTACATCGCCCAGAACGACAGCCACCCTGCTGTCATTTTCCGCAAGCTCTAGGACCGTCTGCTTAAACTGCTTTCTCATCCAATTCCCTCATCAATACCTGAAACTCCTCGTCGTTCGGAGAACGTCTGTGCCACGCGTATTGGTCACGAACAAGGGTTTCGCATCCATATCCCTTCACGGTATGTGCGACGATGACTTTCATGCCGTCGGAAGGCTTCTCTATCGCTTTCATAAGGGCGTAGTGGTCGTGGCCCGCAATCCCCACAACCTCGCAGCCGAAGCCTCCGAATTGCGCTTCCGGATCTTTGATCTGGAGGCCGCGTGCATGAGACTGGTTGTCGTCGTAGATAACCGTAAGGTTGTTCAGTTTTCTGTCTACGGCAACCATGATGGCTTCCCAGACGGAGCCTTCATTTGATTCACCGTCCCCGATCAAGGTAAAAACCCTGCGATCAGACTTTTGTATCTTGAAAGCGAGGGCAATTCCAGCGGCAACACCAATTCCATGCCCCAGGGACCCCGTGGATACTTCTACGCCAGGCAACTTTGTGCGGTCCGCATGACAACCAAAATTGGACATGAATGCGCCGAGGGACCGGACGTCTTCTGGAGGAAAATAGCCAAACTCAGCGAGTGCACAGTAGAGCGCAAGGGCAGCATGCCCTTTGCTGAGAACGAAAATATCTCTCTTCTCCCACTCTGGCCGGGCCGGGTCCTGTTTCATCGTTGCGTAGAGAGCGCGCAAAACTTCGACAATGGAAAAACATGTCGGGATATGCCCATGGCCGCTTTCCTTCGCGACAGTAAGGATATTCCTTCTGATTTCGCGGCAAACAGGATCCATCTGCACGGCTTCTTCTCCCCTACTCCACTACCGCGTAAGAGATTCGCGCCGTCATGGGATATCGCTGGATTCTCAAACCAGAGAGGGGCATCGACTCCATCAACGCGGTCGTCTCGCCCGGGAAAATATCATCGCACAATTCATCGAACACAAGGACGCTGCCCTTGAAGAGTCTGGGCTTGATCGCTTCAAGCGCTATTCTGGTCGGTTTGTATATATCGAAGTCGAAAATTGCCATTGAAACCACGGTCTCCGGGTGGCGCGATAGGTATGCCGGGATTGTTGCTGTCGCGTCACCCTTGACGAGCTCGTATTTCCGAAGGTGGGGAATCGGATTCAAACCATCCTGCAGCCCAATGAGTCTTCCAAGATATTCCTCATAGTCATGCGGCACGGAAAAAGAACCATCGATGCACTTGCAGTTTTCACCATCTTTCTCACTCATTCCCTGAAAACCCTCAAACGTATCGAAACCGATGACCTTTCTATGGCGATTGTACGGTTCAAATATCCCTCGCAATGCGGAGAGGAGCAAAAGCGATTGCCCCCAGCGAACTCCAAACTCCATTATCACACCATGCGTGTGAAGGATCTTCTGATAGATCTCATAAAAGAAAAGAATTCGAGAAAGTGATTTTGACGTTACATAGAGGCCTATGTTTGCAAGCAACTCGTCATCCGGCAATGGGCTCTTCTTCAGGAGCGCGCAGTACTCGTTTTGCATTTCCTTTTCGCTCGAAGTTGAAAGAATGATCGCATCATGTTTTTGTGTCTTTATTTCGTCCATGTGTTCCTGTTCTCTTTCCACCACTTCGACGTTGCCGTGATCCCTTCCTCGACTGAAAACTGCGGCGCCCAGCCTATCATTTCCCGGGCTTTTGAGCAATCCAAGGCGCGAAATTGAGCTGTGGTCGGCCCGTTTTCGATATATCTGATTGCCCTGGGAAAATGGTTGGCAGCTTTCAGTGCCCATTTCACAACATCATCAACAGTCGTGCGGACACCGGAGCCGATATTGAGAATGCACCATGGGATATCTTCTCTTTCAAATAATGTGATCACTGCTCTTGCAAAATCGTCTACGTAGACAACGTCACGGGTAACCGACGGACTACCCCAAACCTCGTACGGGTCCATCCCATCCGTTGCCTTTCTGATAAGCGCCGGGATGAAGTTTGAAGTCAGCTTATTGAAACGTGAATACGGACCAAAGATATTCGATGCACGAATTATGCCAATCGCCATTCTTGAATGGTTTCGCCAGAAAGAGCAAAGCTTCTCCACATAGCGCGCTACCCACCCGATTCCCATATAGGCGTTTGGTGGATCGGCGTTCAAGTCCAGCTGCTCCTCACGGATAAACCCTTCAAAAGGTTGATAGAGACTCGCGGTGCTTACCATCACCAGTCTTCTCACCTCCTGCTCCGCGGCAACCTGCAAGAGCGTGGCATTCATTGCCAGATTTTGATTGATCTGAAGCCAAGGGCGCGTCGATAACTCTCCGGCTCCTCCCGTTCGGGCTGCTGCCATAATGACAGAATCACATCCGGAAATCATTCTTTGACAGTCCTGTAACGACGACAGGTCGCCTCTTACGTAGTCGACATGATCGTCATGCAGAAATGGTTCCGTTTGATTCCAGGAAGCACGAATGTGCAGGTTCTTTGCGCTTTCGAGGAGTCCGCGGACAATTGCACTTCCTGCAAGCCCGGTTGCCCCCGCGACGAAGATTTTCCTACCAGCCACGCTCAGTCATTCTCCCGTTTGGTGAGTATCGAAAGGAACGCCTGCTCGAGTTTCCCTGCAAAAGCCGCGGCGTTGTTGAAGCCGTGAGTGCGCGTCTTCTCGCGTAGTGTTTCGCGGTACATGGAGATGCGGCCGGGATCATGCGCAAGCCGCACGGCTTTTTCAATGTACATGCCTTCAGTATCTGCCACCAATTCTGAACAACCTGAGCTTGCAAGCAGGGAAGCACCGTACGCGGAGGAGAAGCGCTGTCCACGAAATGAAATGACCGGAACGCCCTGCCAAAGGGACTCCGCGATCGTGTTCCCGCCACAATAAGGCCACGTATCGAGGGATATATCGACATCTTTATAACATGCGACAAGATCGTCCCGAGGCAGGCCGCCTTGGACGATTACGCGTGCCTCGGGTATTCCGCGATCTGTCATTTTGCGAAGCAGGAATCTTCTGTTTGAAGCCGGTGACAACTCTAGGTTACGAATGTAAATAACGGAATTGGGAGTTCTTTTCATGACCTCAGCCCACCAATCCAGCAGCTTTGGATTAATCTTGCCATTACTTCCGAAGCACCCGAAGGTCACGTATCCATTCTTGATTACCGGCGCTTGTCCTGTCTCTGGCTGTTTTGATGCCTCAAAATTGAAGCAAAAAAAAGAACCTGGCAACCGAAGAACGCGTTCCGTGAAATAGCACTCCTCCTCACTTCGGAGGGAAATGTCATCAGCAATGACGATATCGACGTTCGGAGTGCCTGAGGTTCCGGTATGGTTGAGGTAGGAAATCTGCACCGGTGCGCACCTTTTTGCCATTGCGGCAAATCGATGACCCGGACTGAAACCTGTGCATTCGAGGAATATGTCCAACTTATGATGTCGTACCGTGCGAACAAATGCGTCGTCATCGAGCGCGTTGGTGAGCTCGACATGATCAACAGCGGGGAGAAAGTGCTCATCGAGGGCGCTTGGGGTATACGCGAATATCTCGAATCTGTCCCTGTCATGCTTCAACAAAACGGGAAGAAGCTGGTTGCGAATGGTGTCGCTGTTCCAAAATGTGCAGTGATATCCGATTCGAACCTTTCTGCCTCGTAGCGGCTCCGCGAAAACACCTTTTCCATCCAGACCGCCCACGCTGCAGAATCTTCTTGCCCACTCAGACTGCTCAACAAGCAGTTCACGGCTCGAAATTGTCGGAGATTTCAGCATGGCTTGAAGCATGAAGGAGTATTGTGCCTGTGAGAGACGTTCCTTTTGATCGCGCAACCGCTGGATCGCTTGGTCAATCAGGCCGCGCTTTTCATATATTTCGGCCAGTTTCATGCGGGCAAGCGGCACATCGGATTCTATTCCTTCAAGCAGCGCAATCGAAACATCGTCAAGTGACAGCACAGTGGACAGCTCCCGGGCCGCCCATCCGATTCTCCCATCGTATGTGTTCTGGTATTGCGCACACAGAAAACGAAGACCCTCGCGCAGCCTTTTCTTTCTTAGGAAGCGATTTGCCTTCCGAATGGACTGTTGCAGCTGATGCGGCGGCAGCCTGTTCAGCCGGTCCTTTTTCAGCGTCGCCGCCGATTGTTGCCCTTGAAGCATTTCGAGCAATTCGCCTGCAAATGCCTCAGCAGTACCTTCGGTCAAATCAGAGCCAGGAATTCTACCCGACAACTTCAGAAAAGGCACCTCGCCGATTTTGAGCCTTATTGTCCACGGCCTGAACAGACGAAACGCTTTGACCAGGATGCTTCGCACCTTCCTGAGAATCCGCTTAAGCATAGTTAGTATTTGAACCTTCCAGGGCAGAATAGTCACGCCTTCAGCGCGTGAGGAAAGATTTCCCAATGCCGACACGGTGACGCCAATAGTCGAGCAAATCCTGCATTGTCTTTTCGAACGGTATCTCAGGCTTCCACCCGGTGTGGGCGACGAATTTGCTGCAGTCGGGAACCTGCAGATCTGCGTCCAGTGGCCGCAGCCGCGCTGCGTCCGTCTGCACCTGGACGATGTCTCTACATTTTGAAATGGAAATGAGGTATTGCAGCATCTGCTCAACGGTGCATGAAAAAGTTCCTCCGATATTATAGTAGGACCCAGGAACCGGATTGACTGTGACGAGCATGTAATATGCTTTCACTGCATCACGCACGTCGGACCATGTGCGAAGTGAATGGATGTTCCCCGTTTTTACGACCGGGGGGATCAGGCCGCATTCGATCATGGCTATCTGTTTTGCAAATGTGGATTCTGCGAACACATCGCCTCGGCGAGGGCCCGTGTGGGTGAACATTCTCGTGGTCAGTACTTTCTGGCCATAAGCTTCCGCGTGGTACCTGCCAACCAGGTCCGTCCCCGCCTTTGAAATTGCATACGGGGAGGCAGGATGAAATGAACACTCTTCGTTGATTGGGAGCTTTTCGCGCGGCACCCGCCCAAATACTTCCGAAGAGGAACAGACATGTATTATCGGATCGATTGACTTGCATTTTCGAAGGGCTTCCAGCAGGCGTTCCGTGCCCAAGATGTTCGTATCAAGAGTCTGAATTGGCGCCGTGAAACTCTCTGTCGGGTAGCTCTGCGCCGCCAGATGAAAGACATAGTCGGGCCGGGACTGATCAACAGCGTTTTCAAGGGATACGTAGTCGCAGAGATCTCCGCTGATAAAACGTACTCGGTCTTCACTGTTTGCCCGACCAAGCAGATGCTCAACATTGTCAAGCGGGCTCCGCCAGCGGCACATTCCGTATATCTCCCAATCGGTTTCCTGCAGGAGGAAGTCAGCAAGATGGGAGCCCACCATTCCCGTAATACCCGTTATCAGGGCGCGTGTGGATGCCTTCTCTGTCATTTGCCGCCTTTCCCCATTCTCAGATCTGGACGTCCCTGGTTGTTTTCCAGCATAGCCGGCAGTATGCATTCGATTCTTTCCGCCGCCTGTGAAAGATCATCAACGATGTATCGAGCCATACCGCCGCCGGCTCTTTCGACGTCACGCCCGCTTCCCGTTCTCACAAGAAATGTTGTGCTCGACACGGCTATGCCAAGCTCCATGTCGCTCAGGCTGTCGCCAATGAGGAAACCCTGGGCAGGATCGAAATGCAACTCACGGGCGGCGACTTCTACAAGCCCGGTTCGTGGCTTTCGACAGTTGCACCCCGCTTCAGGAGCATGTGGACAGAAAAAGACTCCATCGATGGTGACTCGGAAACCACCAAGCAGCTGTTTCAGACGTTCATGGATCCGGCTGAGAGTGTCTATGCTCAATAGCCCTCGACCAACAGGCGACTGGTTCGTGATAATCACCAGTCCGAGACCGAGAGTGTGCTGCATCCGATATAAGGCTTCTCCGGCTCCTGGCAAGAGCGCTACATGCGCTGGATCCAACAGGTAGTGGTGCTTCTCGATGATCGTTCCGTCGCGATCGAGGATAGCAAAGCGCTTTCCTCTCATGACGACCATTCCATACGCATAAATGCAGTTGCCTCCGCGTACGATTCAGGCGTGCCGATATCGATAAAGGGACCTTCCCCAGGGATTCCAAAGAACCGATCGCCGATACGAGCCGGAAACACTTCCCGTTCCAGCGAAATGGCACGACCAACGGGAATTGTTTCTACAAACTCCCGTTGGAGTAGATAGACCCCTGCGTTGGCAAGACCCGGATTTGCGCTCGCCCCCTTCTCTTTGAAAGCCTGTATGGAGCCATCGGTTCCGAGATCAACACTTCCAAAACGGCCGCAGTCGCCCATTCTGACAAGCCATATGACCGCCGCCGCAGATTGGGCATTCATGAGACTGGCAAGGCGCGCAATATCGTAGCGGCAATACGAGTCGCCGTTCAGGACAATAAAAGAACTGCTCTGCACGTGATCAAGTGCAAGACGAAGTGCCCCCCCGGTTCCAAGGGGAGCCGCTTCGTGGGAATAAGCAATCTCTACTCCCCAATGTGTGCCTTTTCCAAAGTATGACTTAATAAGGTCACCCAAGAATCCCGTGCAAAACACAAATCGCGTGACATCTTGCTCTCTTGCCTGCATGACCAGCCATTCAAGGAATGGCCGCCTGGCGACTTGAGCCATGCATTTGGGTTTGTCGGAAATGATCGAACGCAGACGCGTTCCAAAGCCGCCTGCCAGAACTACAGCCTCCATACACCTCTACTCATCCGGCAGTTGTGCACTCGTCCAGCCCAAGCGAGGACGCACGGCCGCAACCCACGCTCCGACATATTCATTTCGCATCGTGCCCGACTCTTCTACGATGAAGGCTAAAGCATCCAGATTGTGATAGACTGAATGTGTAGGAGTGTCATTAATGAATACAGATACCGTGTATTGATCGTCATTCAGTAGCCCTCCAGGAATTTTGCAAGAGCTACGAAACAGTCCGACGGAGTATCGCCTCTCAAACCATGGATCAGGAGTGAGCGAAACCGAAGGAAAATTCGCAGACAGGAGGACCTTCACCCCTATGCTATTGTTGATATCGATTGAAACCATTCGGCGCGCGCCTTCTTCCAGGTTCCAGAACTCGATCTCGATATCAAAATCGTGGTCCATATTCACGTTTCCCACCGTTCTACCATTTGCCCTGATGCGAACGGCCTTGAGCTTCACCAAGCTGTTCCCGGGCGCTGTATCCTGAGATTCCCAGGCAATTTCTCCTGATTTGGACTTATCATAGCCCATGTAGAACTGGACAACGTCCGAGACATTTCCGTCAAATACCGTTCTTCCTTTCTCAAGCAAGATGCCTCGTGAACAGAGGTTCTGGATTGCGAACATGTTATGACTTACAAAAAGCACCGTCCTGCCCTGACTTGAAACGCTCTCCATTTTCCCAAGGCACTTGCGCTGGAACGCGGCATCCCCGACCGCGAGAACTTCGTCCACAATGAGGATATCGCTGTCCAGATGGGCAGCAACAGAGAAGCCCAGGCGAACGTACATCCCGCTTGAATACCGCTTCACTGGCGTATCAATAAACTCTTCCACTCCTGCAAATGAGACAATTTCATCAAACTTCTTCTGAATCTCGGCCCGCTTCATACCCATAATAGCACCGTTGAGAAACACGTTTTCGCGGCCAGTCAATTCCTGATGGAATCCCGTACCCACTTCGAGAAGGCTTGCCACTTTTCCCCTTATCTTGATAGTCCCTTCAGTTGGCCATGTAATCTGGGAAAGGATTTTCAGCAAAGTCGATTTACCTGCCCCATTTTTTCCGATTATGCCAACACGTTCTCCTTGCGTAATGTCGAAATTGACATCTCTCAATGCCCAAAAGTCTCCGTGCTGCTTCGACTTCCCTTCGCCTGTGACTGGTGCATTCGGGTCTTCTCTTCCTCGCATACGCGCCCACCATGACTGCATGTCGTGCCGAAAACTGCCGTAGCCGATTGTCCCGAGCTGGTACTTCTTCGACAAGTTTGAAACTTGAACTATCACGTCAGCCATAACTCATCCTCACACAACATCGATAAAACCTTGCTCTGCCCTGTGGAATAGCAAGAGCCCTCCAAAAAGGAGAATCGCGGTAAAGCCTATACTGACGAGATAGGGAATTAACGAAAAAGATCCAACTCCCGTAAAACCGTATCTGAAAATCTCAACAATCGGTGCCATTGGATTTATGTAGATCAAGAATCGATATTTCGCAGGAACTAGAGACAATGGATATACAATGGGCGTCGCCCACATCCACAACCCCATGCCAAAGCCAATCAAATAGGAAAGATCTCTATATTTCACTGTGAGAGCACTCGACCAAAGCCCGACTGCCATTCCCAACAGGGCAGTGTGCAAGAGAAGGATGGGAAGAAAAACTAGCCAGATTTTCGGCGCCATAGCGGCACCATTTATCAAATAGACAAAGTATACAATGAGAAAAAGCAATAGCTGGATCAAGAAGATGAATAACTTGGAAACCACAGTTGTGATCGGCACGGTCAGCCGGGGGAAATAGACCTTGCCGAAAACCCCTGCATTGGATGTCAGGATCGATCCAGTACTCGTCGCGCAGGACGCAAAGTAGTTCCATAGCGTTGTGCCGGCCATGTAAAACACGGGTTGAGGAATGCCATCGGTAGGGATCTTCGCCAAGCTTCCGAATATGATGCTATAGATGCCCGTGGTAAAAAGCGGCTGAATTGCGAACCAAAGAGGTCCAAGAATTGTCTGCTTGAACTGGGAGACGAAATCTCGTCTTACGAAAAGGAACATGAGAAACTTGAACTGAAAGATCTCCCTTATTTTAAAATCGAATGCTCCCGTTTGGGGCCGAATGATGGTGGTCCAATTCGCGTTGCCGTTCTCCGCTGCATTGCTCTTTCTCAACAACATAGATTTGCTCGTCCTTCCTAGCCGGCAGGATCTTTGACCGGAACCTTTGCCCTGTCCCACTCAGATGCCCTGCTCTCGCAACCGAGGGATCCTCATGCTCCGGCTTACTGCCCCACCCCGTGATACTTGAACCCTCGGGCCTCGAGGTCCCTCCGCCGGTAGATGTTCCGCAGGTCGAAGAATTGCGGAGACTTCAGGAGCGTCTTCACCCGGTCCAGGTCGAGATTCCGAAACTGGTTCCACTCGGTGAGGATCACAAGCGCATCGGCGCCAGAAATCGCATCGTACTCGTCGTGCCCGACCACGACGTTCTTCTCGATGGGTTTCAACCGCCATGCGGCCTCTTTCAGCGCCGCGGGGTCCCATACACGGAGTTTCGCCCCACGGAACGCCAGCTCCTGGCAGATCGTGAGGGATGGTGATTCCCGCATGTCGTCGGTATTGGGCTTGAACGAAAGACCCAGCACCGCTATGGTCTTCCCGTTGACCCCGCCCATGCCCGCCTCGATCTTCGTCACCATTCGGTTCTTTTGTCGCTCGTTCGCCTCTATTGTTGCCTCAAGTACTGTCAGCGGGTCCCCCTGCTCGCGGCCCGTGCGCGCCAGGGCCTGCGTGTCCTTGGGGAAGCAGGAGCCGCCATAGCCTGGTCCCGGGTGCAGGAACTTTGCTCCGATGCGGCCGTCACGCCCCATGGCGCGGGCCACCTCCTGTACGTTTGCCCCAACTTTCTCGCAAAGGTTGGCCACTTCATTGATGAATGTGATCTTCACCGCCAGAAAAGCATTCGAGGCATACTTGATCATCTCCGCCGTCTCGATGCCCGTTTCGATGTAGGGCGTCTCGTTCAGGGAGAGCGCACGATAGACCTGTTTCATAGCATCCCGCGCCTGTAGGCGGTCCGTGCCAATGACCACGCGGTCGGGGTGCGTGAAGTCCTGCACCGCCGAGCCCTCTCGAAGAAACTCAGGATTGGAGACCACATCGAAATCAACCGAAACGCCGCGCTTCAACAGTTCCTCCGAGATCCATGATTTTACTTTGCGTCCCGTTCCGACAGGCACAGTGCTCTTGTCCACGACAACGCGATAGCCCTCCATTATCCGCCCTATCGAGCGCGCAGCCTCTTCGACGTGCCGGAGATCTGCGCTGCCGTCATTCGCTGAGGGGGTACCGACGGCAATGAAGATCACGGTGTTTGTCAGAATGGCCTCCGCGTAGTCTGTGGAAAATGAGAGCCGACCTGCAGCGCGATTCCTGGAGACCACAACATCAAGCCCGGGCTCAAATATCGGGATTTCACCTGCACAGAGCCGGTCGATCTTCGCCTGATCCACGTCGACACATGTGACGTGGTTTCCAAAATCAGCGAGACATGCTCCACTCACGAGCCCTACGTACCCTGTTCCAATGACCGCGATTGTACTCATATGCGCATAGCGCCGCAGTTTGTGGTCGTCATTTTGATAGCAAGTATCATGATGCGTCGGAGATTCTCTTGAATACGCTGTCGAATTCCAAAAAAACCCCTGTGTCTTTTCTTGGGTAGCCGCTTTCCGAATTGGTAGGTGGATGCAATAGCACATTCGCAGATCACATGCTGAACTGACGAAAGCATATTCCCAAGCCCTTTCAGGGCTATAAGTTCTGCACCCTGAGTGTCAAGGCATATTAAGTCAACGCCTTTGATCTGATGCGACTGACAGAATGAGTCCAGTCTGCAACTGGGAACCTGAATCGCTTTCTGGACTTCTCCTCTTCCATAGTCAGCATCGGTTGGCGACCGGTTTGTAACGAAATCGATTTTGAACATGCTCGACGCGCCAATGTTGTCATATTTCGTCAGATCGAAAGGAAAGAAATCCACTGTGCCATCAACGTCTGATGCGGCCATCTCGACGAGCGTAATACCAAGCTCTGGGACCTTTGCTATGTTCTTTCTGCACAGCGTCATTGCTTCCGGGTTGGCTTCGAAAGCATACACCTTTGCTTCAGCGAAGTTTTTGGCAAGCTCGATTGCATCAAGAGCATGGCAACTTCCAATCTCAAAAACTGTTTTCACCTTTTGAGGGTCAATTCCGGCCTTCTTGGCAAGGTCGATATAGTTGCTGCTCATGCGCTTCTCCTTTGCATGGTTGCCGAAATCCTCTTTCTGATTCACCGAGGGCAGGGCTTCGCCGGGGGGCACTCCGCCTCTTTCTCGCGAGAATGGACCTGGAGGATCATCCGAGCGGTGCCGAAACACCCTGCTCAGCGACCGATCAGTATGTCCTGTATGTGCACCCGGCCCGGGGGTTCCACCGTTTCCGGCCCCCGCGGTGAGTACGCGGTATCCTCGGCGAACACCATCAGCGTTTCCTCGCCCCCCGTCGCCGTCTCCGATTCAACGAATGAAAGCTTATGCTTCTGACACAGGTACGAAAGGATGAAGTCGAAGTCGCTCCTGCCGACCAGGGCAATCACCCTGAAGTTCCTCTCCTTGGCGCTCACGATGAGCTGTTCCAACGCATCCTTGTAGTCCACGACGTTGCGGACTGTCTTTTTCAGGTAGTGATAGCTTCGACGGCCGATCTCTTCCATTCCGGCAGAGGTGACGGCGTACTGGATGTTCCTGCTGTTGATCTTGCGCGCAATCAGCCACCCCTTCTGCGCCAGCTTGCGAAGGATGACGTTGGTCATGCCAAGAGAGATGCCAACTACCTTCGCCAGGTCCCGTTGGCGGACGGGGTGAGAGTCCTTATGCCTGTAGATGCTTTCCAGCAGAGCAAACTCGTGATCTGCCGTTTCTATAGTGTTCAATCACTGAACACTATACTGCGTTTCTTTAAGAATTCAAGTCCTTCCAGGAACATTTTGAGCCAAATGCACATACATGAAGGCGTTGCGCCGGCGGCATAGATGCCCGATTGACGCAGGGCAACTGGGCGGGGTAGTAATAATTGTAGAAAGTGCCACTCAACTGAAAAAGGGATGTAAATGCGCAGGTTTTTTCGGCCTCTCGCCCTCTGCATTACTTTGATTTCCTTCCTGCCCGCATCAGGGCACGCGCAAACGCTTTTCATGCCGGGGACCCCGGAGCTTGATTCGCTCACAGAGATTTTCGCCCGCGCAGGCAGGGTATTCCCGACGACCTCCTACCCCGTCTCCAAGGCAGAGCTCTCACGTTTTGCCGACATGCTTGCAGAGAATGCCTCTGATCGCACTGCGGAGGAGCTGGCCTCCTACCGCACCGACATATTGAAATACGATACAGAGACGGGCGTAATCTCCGTGGACGCCGCCGGGAGCTTCGAGTACACCCTGCGAAGCCAGAACGTGAACTTCGACCCTGGCCTGCCTGCGGAATGGCAGGTGCTGGACTTTCACCGCCTCTTCGCGGACCAGCTACCACTCGGGAGCCTCAGCCTGGACTACTCGCGCGACTCGAGCTTCGAGATCGGGATTTCCGCGCTGGTGCAGCGGGAGTATCTCCTCGATCCGTTCAATCCGACAAACCTCTGGGAAAGCGACCCGTCGAACGGCAACCCGCTCGCCATCGAGAACCAGGACATCATGCAGGGATTCCTCTGGTTCGATCTCCACCCCTTGCAGGTCACCTTCGGGCGCGACCAGATCGACATCGGTCCTGCCCGGACCTCGCTTCTGCCCTCGCGGGATCTGCCGTTCCTCGACATGCTGCGGCTGCGCTTGCCGCTGGGACGCCTGACCGGGGACCTCGTCATCTCGACGCTGGAAAACAGGCAGCGCGGTCCCGATGTCACTCTCGTCACGGGAGACCCTCCCTTCGGCTCCACCATCATCCTGATGGCGATGCACCGCTGGGAATATGGATTCGATGCCGTGCGCCTCGGCATCGCGGCGCTGTGCGTCTACGCGCGCAATGGGAACGCTTACAACCTGGGCGACATCTTTCCCGTTTTTAGCTGGCATCAGGCAAACATCGGGCCGAACCACACCACGTTGGTCGCCGATGCGAGCTGGTCCCCCCTGCCGCGCCTGCTCCTGACGGCGCAGGGGGGGCTGCAATCGCTGAACCTCAGCGCGGTCGACGTACACAACCAGCCTGTACCGACCGTTCCCGCCGGGATCGTCAGCGCCGACTACCTCTTTGCGCTCCCGAAGGATCTCGCCCTGGATCTGTACCTTGAGGTCGGAGCGACGCACTACCTGTGGGGCAACTTCTCTCCAGATCCAGACGGAAATCCGGACGCCCTCGCCAAGGCAATCGACCGCTATTATCTGGATGGGGGGAACGTGCTTCTCCCTCTCACTTCGCCCTATGGCCCAGGGGCACTGTGGGTGGAGCTTGCGGCGACGCTCCATGGGTTGCCCTGGCTCGAGACATCGGTGAACGCCAGGTACTTCTCCCGCATGACCGACCCTTCCACAGATAGCACGGTGAGCCTGGCGGGCACTCCCTATGTCGGCGACTCTACCATCGAGTCCGCCCCCCACGTGGACACGTGGTCAATCGGGGCGGAGGCGGCGGCCTTCCCCTTCGGCTTCCTCAAGGTATTTGTCGCGCCGACGATGTACATTCAGGTTGACAACCGCAGCGGGTCGTACAAGACGTGGCTCGAGCTGGCGCTGGGTGTCAGCGTCATTGGGGGATCAAAGACCCGTATCGCGCAGCACCTGTAACTCCTGGAGGCATCCGTGAAGAAAAAGCTTTGTGCCGCGGCCCTGCTTATAGCGGCAGTGTTCATTCCCGCGGCTTTCGCACAGCAGAGCCCCTCCCCGGCAACTGGGTTCACCCTGGGCACTGAGCTGGGCGGTGGGTATGAGAACCTGCCGAACAGGATCCCGACATGGTATGACCTGCTTGGCGTGGACTTTGCCTACACGTCCGCTTTTTTCGACATGGGCGGCGCCTTCCACATGACGAACGACGGCAAGTACACCCCAACTGAAGGCTGGATGGTGAAAGCGGGGAACCAGTACATGATGCTGGATCTCGGCTACACACGCTTGCACTATGGCGGGCTGGCCTTCGAGGCTGGCTACCTGAAGCCCGTTTCCAGCGTCGAGACCCCTTACGAGGTCTTCCTCAATCCTCTGGCCCCCTCCTCCTTCGGCATGGTGCTTTCCTGGGAAACCAGCGGGTTCCTCTATGAAAGCAGGTATATAGCCGTCAACACACGTTCGTCGAACACCTATGATTGGGGCCCGGCCTCGATGTACAACACGCAAACATGGCTGGACAAGGGAGTCAACTATCGGCTTATCGCGCTGAAATTCGGAGACCTGCGAATCGGCTACGAGGAGTCCTCCGTTTATCTACGAAGCTTCGACCCCAATTACTTCTTCAGCCCCCTGCCCTCCGTGCTCACGAATACACTTCTGACCCAGGGTCACAACCCATGGACACAAGGAAACAGCGGCAACGACAACAGCCTCATGGGGCTGTTCAGCGACTACCGCTCGGGACCCCTGTATGCCGAAGCACAGCTCCTGATCGACGACATCAACCTCAATTTCCTCTTTCCCCCGGGCTCGCCGTTCCTGCTGAACAATGAGAACAAGCTTGCCTGGTCGATCGGCGGGAAGTACAAGTTCCCCTTCGGCACCATTGGCTTCTGGCACGGCGGGGCAACTGCGTACACCTACGAGGCGAGCTACTCGAACTATAACGCTGCAAGTGGTCCCATCAACGCCAACACCGTCCCGTACGAATACATGTACTATCCAACGGTCGTGTGGAACGGCAATATCATTGACCCGCGCGATTCGAACATCGGCTTCCCCTGGGGGGAGAACGCGATAGCCTTCAAGGTCACTTTCGACACCGACCTGTTCACCGACCAGCCCTGGGCATTCGCGCTCGACAGCAGCCTGGAATACGTGATCAGCGGCTCGAAGTCCCCCGACAAGCCGTGGAACCAGTATGGGGACGACAGCCTCATCCCGCAGAGGATCCAGTTGTTCAACGTGTTCGGCCCTGAGACCCTGGAGCAGGTCCTCATCCTGCACGCGGGGGCAACCAAGCAGCTCGGAGATTTCCGCGTGAGAGCCGGCCTCGATATTGGGGGGGACTTCAACGCGCCCATCGTTCTGCAGCTCCCCCCGAACTCGGGAAGCGTTGAACCCCCGCTTCTTCTACCCCTGCTGGGCAACAACAAGCTCATCTTTGCCATCGAGCTGAGTGTCCGCTACGTTTTCACCCCCGGAGCGCAGCAGGGCCAGCAGTGAGCAAGCTCTACGTCATAGCCACACCCATCGGGAACCTGGAAGATATCACCCTGCGGGCAATCAGGGTACTCGGAGAGGTGCACGTCCTTGCCTGCGAGGACACCCGCCACACCCGCATTCTGTTCGAAAAGCACGGCATCCCCAGCCCAAGGACCATCATCTCCTACCGGGAGCAGAATGAAGCGCAGGCCGGCGCCCGCATCATCGGGTTCCTCAAGGGAGGCCAGTCTGTCGGCATAGCCTCCGACGCCGGCTATCCGGGCATCAGCGACGCCGGCTACAGGATAATCTCGCAGGCCGTTGCCGAGGGGATTCCCGTGGAGGTGATTCCGGGGGCTGGCGCAATCGAGCCTGCACTGCTCTCTTCCGGCCTCCCCACGTCCAGCTACACCTT
>JBEKVA010000010.1:0-23834 GCA_049514475.1 Spirochaetia bacterium | reverse complement strand
AATGTGGATGTCGGACAAAGCGTGCTCGAGGGATCCAGCTCGAATGCGACCAGCCTTTTTACCCTCGCCGAAGACCTGTCGAAAATGGAGATCAAGGCCACGGTGGACGAGCTGGACATCAGCTCGATCAAGGTCGGCCAGGACGTGCGCTTCACTGTAGAGGCGAATCCGAAGATCGCGTACAAGGGAACGGTCCACCAGATCCGCCTCGTGCCGAAGACCACCGACAACGTGGTCAACTACTACGTGATGATCGACGCGGACAACAAGGCCGGCACGCTCCTTCCCGGAATGACTGCGGACATCGAGTTCATCAAGGAGAAGAAGAGCGACATGCTGGTCGTCCCCACCGCCGCCCTTCGTTTCCAGCCGTCGAGCCTTTCCGCGGCGCAGATCGCGAGGCTCGAGTTCGTGGCAGGTCTAGTCGACCTGCCCGCAGATCAACGCGATGCCGCGGAGAAGGCTTACGATGAGCAGATCAAGAGCGCCAGCCAGGCCACGAGCAAGGTGCAGACAAAATCCACCGGTCTTGTCGGAATGATGATGCCCGCTCCCCCTCGACGCTCTCCATCGGCCAACGGATCCACTGAGCCTGCCACCAACACGATCGCCCAGGCCAGGAAGCCCCTCTGGTATGTGGGCGACAACGGCACGGTTGGCGTGTACATGGTCAGCGTTGGTGTGAGCGATGGCACGAACACCGAGCTCGTTGGCGCAGACAGCCTTGAGGGCAAAAAGATCATCCTCAAGATCAAGGTGGAGTAGCGTCATGGCAATGATCGAGATGCGTGGCATCAAGCGGTACTACGACGTAGGCGAGGTTGTCGTCAAAGCGATACGCGGGCTCGATCTCAACGTGGAGCTTGGCGAGTTCGTGGCCGTCATGGGTCCCTCCGGCTCGGGCAAGTCGACGCTGATGAACATCCTCGGTTGTCTCGACAAGCCGACCGAGGGCAGCTACGTCCTGGAGGGGCAGGAGACCACGACGGCGGGCAGCGACGAGTTCGCGGACATCCGCAACTCCAAAATCGGCTTCGTGTTCCAGGGCTTCAATCTCCTGGCGCGCACGACTGCCCTGGAGAACGTCGAACTGCCCCTGTTCTATGGCGCGTACCTCTCCCGAAGGGAGCAGACGGCGAGGGCGAAAAAAGCGCTCAGCGACGTCGGTCTCGGAAACAGGCTCATGCACACCTCCTCCCAGCTTTCTGGAGGTCAGCAGCAAAGGGTCGCCATCGCACGGGCCATGGTGAATGACCCCGCGTTCATCCTGGCGGACGAGCCCACGGGGAATCTCGACTCCGAGATGACCCTGGAAGTCATGAGCCTGTTCCAGGACCTCAACGAAAGGGGGAAGACCATCGTGATGGTCACCCACGAGCCCGAGGTCGCCAGCTACACCCGGCGCATCATCATCATGCGCGACGGCGCGCTCGTCTCGGATCAACCCGTGCGGGAGCGCCCCCGCGCGGCGGACGACTTGGCAACATGGAAGGAACAGCACACTTTGCTCTCCGCAACAAAAGGGGCTGCGTCATGAGAATCGGCAGGCTGATATCGCACTCGATGCGGAGCATCCTCCGCAACAGGATACGGAGTCTCCTCACGTCTCTGGGCATCATCATTGGCGTCGGCTCGGTCATTGTGATGGTCGGCGTCGGCGAGGGCTCTCAGGTGCAGATCGCCAGGCAGATCGCCTCCATGGGGACCAACCTCATCATGGTGATGCCGCCCCGCGGCGACCGCAGTGGCACGAGGCAGGCCAACAGGCTCACCGAGGCCGACGTGACGAAGTTGCGGGCCGAATCGAGCTATCTCAGCGCGATCACGGGTGAGGTCAGGGACACATTCAAGGTGGTCGGGGGCTCGAGCTCCTGGTCGACAACCGTATACGGAGTAGAGCCGGACTACCTCACAATCAAACAGTGGAGCATGAAGAGCGGCGAGTTCTTCACCGACAAGGACCTTGAGGCCCGGAGCAAAGTCGCGATCCTCGGCGTCACCGTTGTCAAGAAGCTCTTCGGCGATTCCGACCCCATCGGCGAGCGTATCCGCATTGGAACGACACCATTCACCGTCACCGGCGTTCTTTCCAGCAAGGGCAGCAACGCAATGGGAGACGATCAGGACGACGCGGTCTTTGTGCCGCTGGATACCGCCCTCACGCGCCTGGAGCAGACCCGCTACCTCGGTACGATCGAAATGAGCGCCATCCGCCAGGACCTGATGGACCAGGCCCAGACCGAGGTGGATCGGATCCTTCGCGAATCCCACCGGCTGTCCGCCGGAGCCGATGCCGACTTCGATGTCATGAATCAGTCGGAGATCATCAAGATGGCATCACAGACTTCGAAGACCCTGACAACATTGCTGGCGGCCATCGCTGGAGTATCGCTCCTGGTCGGCGGAATCGGGATCATGAACATCATGCTCGTTTCGGTGACCGAGAGGACCCGTGAGATAGGCATCCGTTTGTCCGTCGGCGCTCACAAGCGGGACATTCTCCTGCAGTTTCTCTCCGAGTCGATCATTCTCAGCCTCATGGGCGGGGTGATCGGAATAACCCTCGCAATCGTGGTATCCACCTTTTTGGGATCCCTCGCGAACGTGCCAACCGTCATCAAACCGGGGATCATCGCCGAATCCGCAGGGTTCGCCGCTGCCGTGGGCATTTTCTTCGGATACTACCCCGCGCGCAAAGCGTCCAATCTCTATCCTATCGAGGCACTTCGGTATGAGTGAGAAGAGCAAACCATGAAGCTCAGATTGTTTTTTCCCTTCATCGTTCTGCTCTCCACCCTCGGCGTTCCCATGCTTCGTGCCGATGATTCGATCACACTAGAACAGGCCCGGACGCACGCTGTGGCCCGCTCGAAAACGCTGCAGAAGCTGCTCCTCTCCGTCGACGCAGCTCGGCTCGACGAGAAGATCCAGTCTTATACCCTTCTCCCCTCGATCACGGCGACAGTAGGGGCCAGCGTTGCCGTTCCTGAGGCGACGCTTCTCGACATGCTGGGCGCTTCTGCCGGGCTCACACTGACCCAGACCGTTTATGACGGTGGCAAATCTTCGCTGCTTTCAGCGATCGATTCCCTGGCGACCTCGATTGCCAGGGAATCGGCGCGGGACCAGTACTTCAGCGTTCTTTCGGCCGCGGACACCGCCTACTACAATACCCTGGCGGCCGCGGCTTCGGTGGTAGCAGCGCAGAGCGACCTGGACGACGCTCAGGCCAATCAGAACCTCGCACAGGCCAAGAACGAAGTGGGAATCCTCTCACAATCCGACTATATGAAGACCGAGTCGGAAACCGCGGCAAAGAAGACATCCCTCGTCCAGGCGCAGGGCAAGCTGTCCGTGGCACAGCGCACCCTGGCGTCGCTCACCGGACTGCCTCTCCCGCTGAAGCTCGCCACTGCCGAGTCCGAGCGCTACAACGAGCTCATGCGGCATTTCGAGGGCTACACTGACCAGAAGATCGAAACACTCATCACGAACCTGCTCGAAGCGGCGGCGAAGAACAATCCCTCCCTCTCCCAGTCGGGGCTTGCCAGCCAGAAGGCCGAGCGCGCCGTAGACCTTGCCAGGGCTGACTATCTGCCGAGCATCAGCGCCAGCTGGTCCAACGATCTCTTATTTGGCAACTGGTCCAGTAGCTCGTCTACCAACAGCATCGGTGTCGGGAGCAGCGCCCTGTCCATCACGGCCTCCCTCCCGCTGGACATGTGGAATACCCAGGCCAGCGTCGAATCAAAGACTCTCGCTGCGCGGCAGGCAGCCCTTGAGCAGAAGGAAACACAGCGAACGCTCGACCTTGAAATAGAGGGCGCCGTCTTCGACAGCGTCTCATCGGCACGGGCAGTCTCCTCCTCTCAGAAGGCCCTGGACTATGCGGAGAGCCACTACCAGAGCGTTCTGGAGCGATACAAGCTCTCCTCCGCCTCCGTCTCGGATATGTCCGACGCGGAGCTGCTCGTCAGCACGAACAGGAGCTCACTCATCTCGGCGCGCTACCAGTTTCTATCCAACATCTCGAGCCTGCGAACCATGGCCGGCTTCGAAACCGATGACCTGCTCATCGGGATTGTCCCATGATATGAGCGACGTCCAACGGTTCGTAATGAAAAGAGCACGTGTCCTGTCGTTCGGCATCGCGCTCATGTCCTTCGCTGCTTTTTCGGCGACGACCTTCACCATTTTTCGGGGCATGAGCGTGCGCAATCGGCCGGAGAGCCGAAACGACAGCGAGCGGAGCTTCAGCATCCTTTTTGCCAGCCTCCGCAGCTACGACGATTTCGGCTCCGCCATTGAAGCAACGCCGAATCTTCCTCCGCTGGTGGGGCGGGGCTCCCGAGTCGTACGTGCTCGCCCGCCTTCGTCGATGCCGACGGCAATAAAAAGCAAGGGAACCGGCATTGGTCTGGCCATCTGCCGTCGCTTCTTACAGTCGGTTGGAGGCAGCATCGCCCTTGAGGACCGCGTGCATGGGGGGACAAGGGCTTGCTTCAACCATCCCGAGACATGCACACGAGAGTGCTTATCATCGACGAGGAGACGAAGCATGAAGAAAGAACATCCCCGTAATCCGCGCATAGCGGAACGATAGGAGCTGGTCATGTCTGACGTCCGCTATGGAGTTTCTGCACAGGGGACCGAAACAGTGATGGTGGTGGAAGACCAGCCAGAGGTGCGCGCGTTGACCATCCGAATACTTGAGCTCGCGGGCTATATCGTCGTGGGGGTCGAAAACGGACGCGCAGCGGTGACCTTGCTACGGAAACAACCCGTCCACCTCATAGTGTTGGACATGATGCTGGAACCTTCCTTCGACGGGTTGGACTGCTATCGCGAGGCTGTTGCAATCCAGCCAGGGCAGAAAGCGATCATTGTCAGCGGGTACGCGGACATCGAGCGGGTCGCGGAGGCACAGCGTCTGGGGGCGGGTCGGCACATCAAAAAGCCATTCACCGCCGTTCATCTGTTGCAGGCAGTGAGGGAGGAATTGGGAGACCGATGAGCTGCTCATCACTATTATCCCATGGTATGATAGCGGCACCCGGCGGGAAGATGTGATGAAAACGCGCATGGTGTCAATCGGAATCGCGGTCTTGGCCTTCGCCACTTCGAGCGCGGTGAACGTGGCCATCTTCCGGGGCCTGAGCGCGAGCAACAGGCTGGAAAGCCGCTACGACGGCGAGCGGACCTTCAATCTCCTGTTCTCTGGTCTGCGGGACCACGCCGACTTCGGCTCCGCAATCGAGGGCACGGACAGCCTGGCGCGGAAGGTCATCGGTGTCGGCGTCTACGACGTCTCCGGCAATGCCTTGTACACATGGGGCGGCGCTCCCCCGTCTTACCTGCCGCCAGAGGCGACCGCGACGAACACCTACATCGAGAATGCGAAGAACAACTCTCTGATCCTGCTCCTGCGGCCGTCACGGGAAGGCCCCCTGCTTCCGCCTCCGCCCGAGAACAACACCGATCCGAATTCGGGTTCCGGCCATTCCTTCCTTTTTGGAACGCTCCGCAAGGCAGACCTCCTGATGCTGGAAATCAGACAGCCGTTCTTCTGGCAGCGAAACCGTCTGAATGCCGTCCTTTTCCCGACCGCTGAGTCCATTCTTGCGGCACTTGTCATCTTCGTTCGTCTCCTCCTACAGCGCAATGTCGAGTACCGCAGGCGGATTGAGGAGCAGAAAAACCTCGTCATGCTGGGAACAGCGGCGAGCACCCTCGCCCACGAGATAAAAAACCCGCTCCTTGCCATCCGCTTGCAGACGAGCATCCTTGCACGCACCCTTTCCGGGAAAGGACAACGGGAGATCGAAATCATCGATGACGAGGTGGAAAGGCTTTCCCGGCTCAGTCACCGGGTCAACGATATCCTGCGCGATCCGGCGGGGATTCCCGTGCACACAGACCCCGTGCAGATCGCCCGCGAAGTAGGGATGCGCCTCTGCGGCCGCGACATCGCAGGCCGTTACCCGGCCGCTGGCCTGCGGGTGCTGATCGATCCTGAGCGATTGCGCTCGATTCTGGAAAACCTGGTGAGAAACGCACTGGAAAGTGGGGGGAGCGACGAGGAGGTGACAATCGAAATCGCGCGAGGCGACGGCATGACGCGGATCGACGTCCTGGACCGAGGCCAGGGCATCCCAGTGGAGCAGAAAGCGCTGGTCTTCGATCCGTTTTTCACCACGAAGAGCAGGGGTTCCGGCATCGGGCTCGCCGTTTGCCAGCGGTTCGTGAAAGCGGCGAAGGGCACGATCTGCATCGAGGATCGGCCGGGCGGCGGCAGCAGGGCCCGGGTCCAGCTACCCTCGGCGGAGGAGAGATGAAGATCCTCGTGGTCGACGACGAGCGCAATATCCGCGAATCCATCGAGCGCCTGTTCGCCCTGGAAGGCATGGAATCCCTGACGGCCGCCGACGGTCGCGAGGCGGTCGAACGGCTCGCCGCACAGGCATTCGACGCCGTCATCCTGGACCTGAAAATGCCGGGCATGGGCGGCCAGGAGCTGCTCGAATGGATGCGCTCCGAGGGGCTGCGCACTCCCGTCATCATGATCTCCGCCCTCGGTGACATCAACGACGCTGTGAAGGCGTTGAAGTCCGGTGCCAACGATTACCTGATCAAGCCCTTCGATCCCTCGGAGCTCATCCTGAAGGCGAAGACGGTCATCGCGGACCGCAAGAGGGAGAATCTCATCGAGGCAGGGTCGCGGACGGCAGAGGGCGGGGCGCGGCTGATCGGAGAGAGCCCCGCCGCGCGCTCCCTGAGGCTCCTGGTCGAAAAAGTCGCGACGGGCAACACCACGGTGCTCATCACGGGGGAGAGCGGCACGGGCAAGGAAGTTGTTGCCCGCGAGATCCACTCCCTCTCCGCCAATGCGGCGGAGCCCTTCATCGCCGTGAACATCGGCGGCATCCACGAAAATCTCGTGGAAAGCGAGCTCTTCGGACACGAAAAGGGGGCGTTCACCGGTGCCGAAGCCCGGAGAACGGGGCTTTTCGAGCTCGCGGGAACGGGCACGCTGTTCCTCGATGAGATCGCCGAGATGCCCCTGAATCTGCAGGTGAAGCTTCTTCGCGTTCTCCAAGAGAGGAAGATCCGGCGTCTCGGCGGCTCCCGCGACATCCCCATCGAGGCCCGGATCCTCTCAGCGACGAATACCAACATTGAGGCCCTCGTACGCGAGGGGAGATTCCGGGAGGATCTGTATTATCGACTGAACGTGGTCAGGATCGAGGTTCCGCCGTTGCGGGCACGAAGGGAAGACATCCCGCTCCTCGCGGGACATCTGCTGGAAAAGGCCCGCACACGCCTGCGAAAACCATTCAAGAGGATTACCTCCGCTGCCCTGGATGCGCTCATGGTCTACCCATTCCCGGGTAACATCCGCGAGCTGCAGAACATCCTTGAACGCGCCATGACCCTTTGTGAGGACCAGGAAATCGAGGTATCGGACCTAGACCTGAGAAGGGTGAGACCTTTGGCAGGCGTCTGTGAGGCTTCGGCGGGCTGCAGGCGAGCCACGGCAGCCGGCACACAAGATGGGTCCACTGCTACGATGTCAATGAAGGCCATGGAGCGCGACACCATCGTTCGTGCGCTAGAAAAATGGAACGGCAATCGGACTAGGGCGGCTGAGGAGCTTGGAATTAGCAGACGGACAATTCTCAATAAGATCAAGCAATACGGACTGGGCTGAGTACGGCCTCCCTCTGCCCATCGAGAGCCCACAGGAAGCCGTCCTCGAGAAGGCATTGGCACCGCACGAATTGGTAAGCTGGTTCTCAATCGAAACCCTGATGTTGGCGCCGATCTTTTCCTTTTCGCCTATTGTGCAAACGAGACATCCCAGCTGTCACCGCCAGAAACTTGGAGAAGATAGTTACCTGGCGCCTGAATATCGGCAGTCGCCGTCAGCATGGGTTCGACCGCATTATGGCAAAGGTAACTCACCAGAGCGCCTGTGTCTGCGTTGAACAGGTCAACTTCGAGCCGCGCTGAAAATGTGCCCTTCCTCTTCTGATGCATTATGAACTTTGCCGCTCCCTTTTTTAGTGGGAAGAAGGGTGTCACTTTGTCTGAAGTCCCGTTGAATGTCGTATCGCTCGAAAGCGAGCTAGCCTTCGGGCTTTTCAATATCTCGACAGTCCACGGCCCTCCTGCATCGTCCACGTAGATCATATAGTCGTCAGACGCTAAGACTCCCTTGTACTGGACCTTTTCTGTTGTACTCGGCCCCATCCAATTTGTTAGCAACCCACCGATTGTTTGCTTCTTTGTGATCATTGTCTGAGTGACTAGGGAAAGCTGGCAGGTGCTGACCGTTGGTCCAGTGTATGAAATCTTGATGATGTACCACCCCTCTTTACTGAGGGCGAACTTATCAGAAGTGATCTTTTTCCCTTTTCCTCCTGTAATTGTAATTTTGTCCACAGTTTGATTGACCGTGATATTGGCGGCGGCCAAGACTGTAGAAGTGGAAGTCGCGGAGAGAAAGGTCAAAGCAGCAATGAGCATTACTAGTTTCTTCGAGTTCATGACGACCCCCTGCTAATGCAGTGGGCTGAGACAGCCATATGTAGCCGAACCACAGCCCATCTTCAGAATAAGGTTTTGCACAATGGCATTCGCTAGCTACTCTCAGAATCTAATTTCTTCAGCACCTACTTCGGAACAGCGATCTTGACTTGCTCCGAAGAAAGATGGGTATTCCCACTGTTGATAAATAGTTGCTCCCAGACTTCTTGCAGCCCAGAATTGGCTCCGAGTTTCCAGGAGTCTGCAATCGCAATGGACGTTACGCCCTTCTTTACAGATGCCACTTTTTCAGCTGATTTCGCACCATCACTGCGCTCCCAATGATAATTGTACGTCAGAGGTGTGGTTAGAACATCAATTCGAACGCTGAACTTTAACACGATGTCACCATTTGCCAGCTTCTGGTGGCTCGCTCCAACGCCATGAATGGCGATCGGATCATCCGCGAAGAGGAAGCCCGGCATTACGGCGAAGACAAACAAGACTGATAGAAGGAGCAGGAAACGAGAAGGCATTCCTTTTCTACGCATAAAAATCTCCTTTCTTCTAAATAACTTTGTGGCACGGTCTATCAGGATACTCTCACTGCTCCCGCAATACGTCAAGTCGCAGGTCGGAGTTCGGCAAGTTTGTAGACGATAAGCTCCGTTGTGAGCACGACAACTAAACGATTTCCATGCTATCATGCAAACGAGTAGGCGACCACAAAAAGATGCGAGGTGTTCCTCTAAGACTTCATCTTAATAGGAGTCCCTTATGAACAATGCCAATGCCGTCATTCGATACCATTCCGCCTATCGCGAGAAAAGCTTACCCACTTTACGCGTCGCGATGGGCGTAGCGGCATTGCTTCTTCTCGTCGACTTCGGCTTGGCGAACGCGTCCCCCCCGATTATCACCGGCGGCGAATACGTCGACCAAACAGGCCGGAACCAAGCCTGGCACTGGAAGGACGGCACCTGTGTAAGCCTTGACAAGCCCATCGGTACCATTAAGTCCTGCATGGTCTACTCGCTGGCTGTATCGGGCCCCGACATCTACGCGGGCGGATCAGCAACCGACAGTTCTGGCATGGAGTCTGCAGGTTACTGGGCCCAACGGAGCCCAACGTTTACAATACTGCTCAGGTGCTGACGGTCTCGGGTTCTGATGTGTATGTCGGCGGTTCGAGGCGCAAAGGCACCGAACCGGCGAGCGCCGGCTACTGGAAGAACGGCGCCTGGGTCGGCTTGAAGGGCCCTGAGGGCACGACGGACGGTTCTGTTTTGTCTATCCTCCTGGTCAGTGGCTCGGAGGTGTGCGCAATCGGCACAGCCTACGATCCCAAGACCAACGGGGAGCTTACTGGTTTATGGAAGGACGGTGCGTTTATTGAGCCGACTAACCCCAGGGGCCCTGTCCATTTTGCCTGGGTGAACGCTCTGGCGAGCGACTCTGTTCCGTCGGGAGCGCTGGAGTCTCAGTAAAGGGGGCGTTCAAGATGCCCGATCCCAAATGAGGCTCACTTTGAATAAGGCGCCGGCGGTTGCCTGATACCTTCTCTATTCGTTATCGAGAGCTTCCCGAACTTTGGCGGCAAGGACTCTTATTGAGAAGGGTTTCTGTATGAAGTGCACTCCTTCAGACAGCACGCCATGGTGGGCGATGACGTTAGCCGTATATCCCGACGCGAAAAGGCGCTTAAGGTGCGGATAAAGGGACAGCAAATTTCTCGCCAGATCGCGGCCGTTCATCTCGGGCATTATTACATCGGTCATCAGCAGGTGGATCTCGCCGACGTGCTCCCGAGCCAGGCGAATTGCTTCCCCAGGGGTGCCTGCCGTCAGCACGGTGTAACCCTGCCCTTCTAGCATCTTCCTAATCAGCTTCAAACTGGCCGGCTCATCCTCCACCAACAGGATGGTTTCATGGCCGCGCAAGGCGGGCCCCTCCGCTTGCATCCCCCGCGCCTGCTCGGTCTTGCCAGAATACCTGGGCAGGTAAATCGTGAACCGCGTTCCATGGTCAGGCTCGCTGTAGACGTTGATAAACCCACTGTTTTGCTTGACGATGCCGTAGACCGTGGCCAGCCCAAGGCCGGTGCCTTTTCCAATCCCTTTGGTCGTGAAAAACGGTTCGAACATATGCGACAACGTTTCTTTGTCCATGCCGCAGCCGTCGTCGGTGACGGCCAGCAGCACGTACTCTCCAGCTACGAAGCCTGCGTGATCAGTACAGTAGGCCTTGTCGATAACGCTATTTTCCGTCTCGATGATGATCTTGCCCACGTTGGAGATGGCGTCGCGGGCGTTGACGCACAGATTGGTCAGAATCTGGTCGATCTGGGAGCGGTCCACCATGACGGGCCACAGATCCGCCTTCGGCTGCCAGGTGAGATGAACGTCCTCCCCGACTAACCGCTCCAGCATCGTGAGCATTCCTTCAACGGTTTGGTTCAGGTCCAGCACCCTTGGTGCGACGGTCTGCTTGCGGGCAAAAGCCAGCAATTGGCGGGTCAGGTCGGCGGAGCGCTCGGCCGCTTTGCGGATTTCTTCCAGGTCGGCATGGACCGGTTGCCCCGGGTCAACTAGTTCAAGAGCCATCTCGGTGTGGCCGAGGATCACGCCCAGCATGTTGTTGAAATCGTGGGCCACGCCGCCGGCCAGTCGTCCCACCGATTCCATCTTCTGGGCCTGCAGAAGCTGGCCTTCGAGTTTGGCCTTCTCTTCCTCTGCCCGCTTGCGGATTGTGATGTCGCGGATCGATTCAATAGCCCCGACAATCTTTCCTTTTTCATTTCGCAAGAGGGTAGCGACGCCCCAAAGATGCGCCCCTTTACCTTCATGGAGCAAGGGCGTGAAGACTTCCGCAAGACAGGTATCGCCTCTTTTTTCAACAAATGCATACTTTTCATTGATTTCCTCTTGACTGTCTAAAGTGAAATCAATAAGTATGGGGCGGCGGTGGCCGTAAAATGGAATGGCGTATTCATAGTTGCGACAGCCGAGCATTTGCTTTTTTGTCTTTCCCGTCATCTGTTCTATCGCCCGGTTCCAAGCGGTAATTGTTCCCTCCGTGTCGATCGCGAAAGTGGCATCTGGCAAGAAATCGACGATTTCGGATAATCGACGTTCTGATTCTTGCAATACTTCTTCCGCTTGCCTGCGCTCGGTGATGTCGGTGATAATGTTCAGAGTGGCGGGCTTTCCTTCAAAGTAAAGCAGGGTAGCTCCCAGTTCAACCCATTTGATATCGCCATCTTTCCTTATGAGCCTAAAGGTGTACCGAGATTCGACTTCTTCGCCCCCGAGACGTTTTTGATAGCGATCCACTACCTTGGCACGGTCATCTGGGTGGATCAACTCGATAAAAGGTCGTGCAGAAAGCTCTTGCTCTGAATAGCCGACTAATACAAGAGCTGCGCGATTGCCGTATTTAAGAAAGCCGTCCTGCGCAACGAAAATGCCATCTTTACTCTTTTCCACTAGCGATCTGTATCTTTGTTCGCTTTCTCGCAGCGCCTCTTCCGTCCGTCTGCGCATGGTGATATCGCGAATACTTTCGATCGCGCCGATAATGGCACCGGACTGATTGCGCAGTGGTGATACCTTGGAAAACACCCATGCGCCCGTGTTGTTGTAAAGGGCATTGCAAAACACTTCCGCGCTGAGTGTGTCACCTTCACGAGTTATGTTGGAATATCGAACCGGAATCTCCGTGTAGTCTTCTAAGACGAAATCTACCAGCTGCATTGACGCCCTGCCATAAAACGGGACTGCGTATGCATGGTCGCCCTTGCCTATCATCTGCGTTGCAGGA
This sequence comes from Spirochaetia bacterium, assembly GCA_049514475.1. Taxonomy (GTDB): domain Bacteria; phylum Spirochaetota; class Spirochaetia; order SZUA-6; family Fen-1364; genus Fen-1364. Next base: position 11,489 of record JBEKVA010000010.1, on the reverse strand, counting down.
ATGCCCGTCATTTTTTCGATCGCCTTGTTCCAGATAATGACACGCCCTTCCTTGTCGATGGCTAATGTGGCGTCTGGCAGAAAGTCGACGATTTCCGTCAGTTGCCTCTCGCTATCCCGGAGTGCCTCCTCAGCTCGCTTGCGTAACGTGACGTCATGCGCAGTCGAGGCGATGCCCACAGTCCTGCCTTCCTCATCGCGGATCACAGAATTAGTGAGGGCCACCATTATCCTTGAGCCGTCCTTACGCAGGCGGGTCGTCTTATAGCGCACGACCTGTCCGCTCTGTATGAGCCGTTCTCGCATGTGCCGTGCTTCCTCCTCTAGTTCAGGAGGGATCGTGAGCGAGGTCGGCTTACCGATGATTTCCTCTTTTGTATATCCGTAGAGGCGTTCTGCCCCCCCGTTCCAAGCTGTGATCCTGCGGTTCAGGTCATAGCCCACAATGGCATCGTCGGAAGACTCGACCAGCGTTGCCAGTTGCTGGTTTTTTCTTTCAAGCTCTTTCCTTTCTGTGATATCACGACTAATGCCGACGATGCCGGTCACTGCACCAGCTGCATCGAAAATGGGGACCTTGGCTGTCAGGACAATCCTAATGCCGCCTCCCGCAGCTTGCGAGGGTTCTTCGATATCTGTCACACCGGTTCCTGACTCCATGACTCTCTGGTCATCCGCACGACAGCGGTCTGCGAGATCCTTGGGTACAAAATCGCTGTCAGTCCTGCCTATCAACTCTTTCGGGTCTCTCGCCCCAATCAGGGCTGCCTGGGCCTTGTTTGCAAAGATGAAGCGGCTTTCTCTGTCCTTAAGGAAAATGCCGTCGGGCAGATTGTCGAACAGCATGTGTAGCGTTGCCCTTTCCTGTTCAAGGCTGCTCTGGTGGCGCCCTTCGCGCTTTCTCACTTTTTTTCCTCCGTGAACTCCCGCCTGCACTATACCATGTTCAACCTGTTGGCACGCAAACCTCTACGCGCGTCTGGGCGCAATTTACCTGGGTACCTCTACGCATGGAAAAAGCATGCAAAGCAGTATCAGTTAGTATTGGCGAAAAGCCTGTATTACATTCAGGGTCTAGTGCCGGCAACGGTGTGGAGGTTCAAGTCCTCTTCCGGGCATGAAAGAAATGGCGCTACTGGTCGTCTTTTGAGAGGCTCGGGCGCCTTATCCGAACGGGCGTCAAAACACCCGATCCGCTCCCGTTGCCGAGCTCTCCATTGTTGTTGTAGCCCGTCGTCCAGAGGCTGTGGTCGGTCTTGAGAATCACCGAGTGAACCAAACCCCCCGACACCGCTGCTACACCGCCGGCAAGGACCTGGACCGGCACCAGGACATCGTCTTTGCTGCCGTTTCCGATCTGGCCGTTCTTGTTGTACCCCGTCGCCCAGAGACTGCCGTCGGTCTTGAGGATCAAGCTATGGTCACCCCCGGCAGAGACTGACGCCACGCCATTCTCGAAGATTCGTACCGGACTGAGAACATCGGTTGTTGCACCAGTGCCAAGCTGACCGAACTTATTGTATCCCATTCCCCATACGCTGCCGTCTGTCTTCACGAACAAGCTGTGGCTTCGACCCGCGGACGCCGAGGCCACGCCGCTTTCGACGATTTGAACGGGGACTCTGGAATCCGTTGTCGTGCCGGTACCAAGCTGGCCGTGACCGTTCGCTCCCATCGCCCAGAGGCTGCCGTCGCTCTTGACGATGAGGCTGTGGTCTTGCCCCCCCGACACGGAGGCAACACCGCTTTCGATGATTTGTATGGGCGTCGAAACATTGGTCGTGGTGCCGTTGCCCAGTTGTCCGGAAGCATTCGCACCGGTCACCCAGAGGCTCCCGTCGGTCTTCACCACCAGGCTGAAATTGACCCCTGCCGAGGCCGAGGCGACGCCGTCAGCGATGACCTGAACGGGAGTTGAGACGCTTGTGGTGCTTCCGTTCCCAAGCTGTCCACTCTTGTTGTAGCCGGTCGCCCAGAGACTGCCGTCCGTCTTGATGATGAGGCTATGGTAGTACCCCGCGGAAACGGCTGCGATACCGTTTGCAAGGATTTCCTTCGGTACGGAGAGGCTCGTGGTGGTGCCGTTGCCAAGCTGACCATCGCCGTTGCGCCCCGTTGCCCATAGGCTGCCGTCGCTTCCGACGATCAGGGTGTCGCTGTAGCCCGAGATGGAAATAATTTTTGGGACCAGCACCCGAACGGTGTAGCCTCCCATCGAGCCGTCGGCCGCGGTGACGGTATACAGCACCGGCTTTGTAAAATCGTTCGCCGTCTTACCACTCACTTGGCTCTTGGCTCCGACTCGGACGGCTTTCCCATTTGTCTTGAAGCTAGCGACGAGGGCATCGACCCTGGAAAAGAGCGGCATATTCGTCAGGTCCAGCGTAATGGTCTTCTCGTCGATGATGCCCGCTACCCCGGATATCGAAAAAGAGGTTATTGCTTTCTCGCTGGATTTTGGTGCCGAATACAAAACGCCGACGCCGTACGCTGTCATAAGCAGGACGGTCAAGAAGATGACTGCAACGCTTCTTGTGTTTCGCATCATGGCCTGTCGAAAATAGTCATCAATTCTGAAAAAAGAAAGGGACTTTTTACCGCGACGTGGCAGGACAGGGCCCCTGCTCCCGTCGAGCCGCGTCGCCGAATCCGGGTAAAGAACTCTCTCAGCCGCGGGCGAGAGCCGGGAACGGACGCCCGATCGCAAGAGCCGTGCGCAACGCGGGCTCGAGGTCCATGAGGGCGCTGTCCGGCTCGGCACCCAGCGCGTCCAGGGTCTTGCTCATGAAGCTGCGCGCCGTCACGGCAAGGACGACGTCCAGGATTTCCGTGTCAGAGAGCCCCAGTCCCCGCAGGGTGTCGATATCATCCGGGCTGATCTGGCTGGCGCGCCGGGCAACCTTTTGGGCGAATTCCATCAGCGCAACCTCCTCGGGCGGCAGTCCCGCGTTGTGGAAATCCCGCGCGATTGCCGCCAGATCCTTGGGACCGAAAAAATTTTTGCGCAGCACGGCGCCATGAGCGAGCATGCAATAGGTACACTCCAGCGCCTGGGCCGCGGCGAGGGTAACAAGCTCGAAACGGCGAAGGCGCATGGGGGATCGGATGGCACTGATCAGATTCTTCCATGCCTCGTACACCTCGGGACGAAGACTGAACACGGACGTGTGGTTGGCCACGTAGCCCTTGCTCTTGATGTCGGCCTGGTAGATCTCCTGTACCTTCCCCTCTGCCTGGTCGACGGGAACCGTCCGAATGAACGCCATGAATACCTCCTTGGGCGACATGAGCCCCTTAAAAGCTGAGTGACGATGCTCCGGAAGCAAGCCATTCGACGACACTGGCCGCGGAGACGATCTTCGCGCCGTTGATCACGTCTGATTCGGAGATGCCGCGCGGTTTGGCGCAGGCACCACACGCCCAGATCTGACCGCCATTTTCGATAAATGACTTCATCACGTCCCTCAGGGGTTGAAACCCCTCTTTGCATATGCCGTCGGCATATCCCCTGGTCGCATTCCTGACTCCTTCGACCGTCAGGAGGACGACAGCCTCCTGGTCGGCCGAGGCTGCGACATTCCCGACGATGAAGGGAAGCGTGGCCCGCTCCGGGTCTTCCTTCCCATGGGTGCAGTTGATCAATAATCGGGGCATCCTGGTCTCCTTCCGTTCCGTGCTCATTTCTTCCTTACGAAGAAACGCAATCCCTGGCGTCCCTCATCCATCATCGCGAGCAGCTCGTTCCCGGAAAGGCGACACCAGGATGCAATATCCTCCCGGGCGGTTGCATCGTTGATCCGAACCTCGAGCACCTGGCCCGAGTCCAGCTCCTTCAGCCTGGTTTTGATCGCCGGCGTCAGGAGCGCGCACATCGATCCCAGGCTTTCCGAGTCGGCTTTCATCTCCAGCAGAGCCTGTGCCGCAGGCAGCGTCATAACACTCCTCCCTTTTCGCAGCGCACCGGACGTCCCGGTGGCATACTGGCTGATTGTTGCGGCTTCATAGCCGCGAGCAGCGGATTTTATTATTGTATTCAGCGTCGGTCTCCATGGTTGAGTTGAGAAGGCGTCCATGGGTAAGAGAGTATTTGTTTCAAGGAGAGTGAGGCTTCACCAATCGTCGGGAAGATTTGACCAATCGTCCGGAAATAACCCGCGGGACTCCGCGAACCGCCGATTGGACCCGATGAGGGCGTCCCATGAGCGGTGACGTTCTGTCCGACCTGCTGCGCGCCGTGCACCTGCGTGGAGCAGTCTTTTTCTATGTCGAGGCCGCTGACCCCTGGGTGGCCGAAGCGCCGCATGCCCGCGAGATCATTCACGCCATCATGCCGGGTGCGGATGCCATGATAGCGTTCCACTGCATCGCCCGTGGCTCCTGTTGGGCCGCTATCGTTGGCGAGCCCGCGGTGCGCCTCGAGGAAGGGGACGTAATCCTTTTCCCCCACGGGGACGCGCAGGTCATTTCGAGCGCGCCCGGCCTCAGGGGCCGGCAGGAGGACTGCGGCATTTACTTCGCGCCGCGCCCGCCGCAACTGCCGTTTGCGATAAACATCGGCGGGCAGGGCGGCACCACGGCGCGGCTCGACGGCGGCGGCCGCGAGCACGCAACCATCGTGTGCGGCTTCCTGGCCTTCGACGCGCGGCCCTTCAATCCGCTGCTCGCCGCGCTGCCGCGCGTGCTGCGCATGCCTGCCCTCGCGTCGGGTCGAGAAACATGGATAGGGCACCTGCTGGACACGGCGGTCGACGAGTCGAACCGTCGGCGGCCCGGCGGCGAGGCCGTGCTCGAGCGGATGAGCGAGATGATGTTCGTGGAAGTCCTGCGTCGGTACCTGGAGGGAATGCCCCCCGGGCAGACCGGCTGGCTGGCCGGGATGCGCGATCCCGGCGTCGGCCGCGCCCTGTCGCTGCTGCACGAGCGTCCCGGGCATGCATGGACCCTCGAACTTCTCTGTGAGGAGTCCGGCCTCTCACGTTCGGTCCTGCATGAACGCTTCGTCCAGTTCCTCAGCCTGCCGCCGATGCAGTACCTCGGGCAGTGGCGCATGCAGCTCGCGGCCGGCCGGCTGCGCGACTCCGACGCAAAGGTCATCGAGATCGCATTCGACGTGGGCTACGAAAGCGAGGCGGCCTTCTCTCGTGCGTTCAAGCGAATCGTGGGTTTGACGCCCGGTGAGTGGCGGCAGGCGCACCTGGCCCCGCCCGGCGGACGGCCCGCTTAATGTTCGCGCGACTCTGTGATATGCTGTCCCCTCTGCTTGGGCAGTTTGATCACACTTTCCCCGCACGAGCTTTAGGGGATGTCATGAGGAAGGCAAAGGCTTTGGAGAAGACCCTTTCGGAAATCAGGCAGGATACAAACGGCTACCAGTTCTCTTGCTGGTACGACGAGTCACTCGATATGGCAAAGGAAATCCTGGAGGCCAAGAAGCAATGCAACACTTTCGAAATCCTTTGCATCTATACAAATAAAGAGACATCGGCCGTTATACGATCATTAGGCGCTCATGATGAGATGAATAAATCTCTTATCGAATCCGTGCGAACGTATCTTCTCAAGCATGGATGGATGCCGCAGAACAAAGGAATGGGCGCATAGTCCGCGTCAGCCCGCACTCCGATATTATCCAGTGGAGGCGGGAAAATGCTCCGACAGGAGACCGTTTCGCAGACCGAGACGATCCTCGTGGTGATCGGCGCCCTCTCGAAAGAGGCTGCTCGACCAGAAGAAACGTCTCCGTATTCAGGGCATGAGCGAGGGGCTGAGAAGACTGCTGCGCGCGATCAAGCTCGACCAGCTCTTCGACATCAGGTAGCAGGCGGGCACGGGCGAAAGACGTAGACCTTCTCGCCGGGCGCCACGAACATCCGCACCCAGAGCATGGCTGCGTGTGCAAGTCCTTTCGACAGAACAAGCTCGCTAAAACCAGTCAGTTCGAAGTTTCGCGACCGCAGGAGCCGGATCGACGGGATATTGTCTGCCCTGACACATGCAAGGATTTCCGGTGCGCCTGAACCTTGAAGAAGGTCGAGGGCATCGTCGAGAAGAACGCCTCCGACACCCCTTGCCCGCTGAGAAGGGAGCACCGCAAGGTAGTAGATGTATCCGGTGCCTTGTCCCAGCATGCAGGACATCGTCAACCCTGCCTGCGTGTTCCCTACGGCTGCCTCCCTGACCCATCTGACGGAACGGAGCGTCCGCCGGGCGTGCCAGAGGTAGATCCCCGTGAAGCTCTGGTCGAGGATCTGCTTCAGGCCGCCGCGTGCTTCGAGAGGTGCTTCCGTGATGCGCACGGCAGAAGACGGTGACTGCCTCCCCCTGATATGCCCGTCGCTCATGCCGTAAGGCTTTCGCAGATGCTCCAAAGACGTTCTTCGACGTCCCTATTCCTGAAAGAACAGGGGATCTCTTTCCTGTTCTCGAAAAACTTTCCCGTTGCCCCTTCAACCTCGGGGCTGCTTGCAAGCCACAGGGCAGTATCTGCTCCCTCAGAGGGGGTTCGACCGCCTCCCCGCTGGCGCAGCCGTTCCATCACCTCAGGCGGCGTATGACGATACAGGCCGGTGTCGACGATCAACCCCGGCGCCATGGCGTTGGCCGTCACGCCGCTGCCTTCGAGCCTGCGCGCAAATGCCCAGGTGAGCAGCCTGTCACATGCCTTCGACTGGGCGTATGCCTTCATGCTTTCGAAAGGTCGGCTCTTGAACTCCAGGTCATCCAGGTCGAGGTCGCTCGCGAATGTGGAGGCGACGTTGACGATTCGCGCCGGGGAGCTTTCCCGCAGTCGAGGAAGCAGCAGGCGGCTGGTCAGGAAGTAGCCGAGGACATTCGTGGCAAACGTCAGCTCGATCCCGTCCGCGTTCTTCGCCCATGCGTGGGACCCGCGGCTCACGGCGGCATTGTTGATGAGCACATCAAGGCGTGCGTGCCGTTCGAGGATCTGTCGTGCAAACTCTTCGATCGATTTCCGGCTCGAAAGATCCACCTGAACCACATCGACGGGGAGAGCCTCGGAGGTTCTGTCGAGCTCGCTTGCCAGGCGTTTGCCCGCCGGGACGTCTCTGCAGCCCATGACGAGCCTGGCCCCGAGCCCGGCAAGCCCGACAGCGATCTCCCTTCCGATTCCGGACGTGGGGCCGGTTATCACGATGGTTTTTCCCTTCATGGACTGCATAACCTCGATGCCTCCTGACCGCCTCACCCCTCTGCGGCTATGCATAAGATATCGCCCGGCATCCGAATGTAGAAATCGCGGGGGCTCCTCGGTATGCTTCCCGCGATGAATATACGGGCACTGCTCAAAGCCCTCCTGCCGGGGCTCCTCCCGCTCCTTGTTTTTGTAGCTGCCGATGCGCTTTTCGGGGAGATTGTGGGGCTTGCCGTGGGGCTTGGTGTCGGGATCGCGGAGTTCATCTATACGCTGACAAAAAACCACACGGCAGACCCCTTTGTCGCCGCGGACACGATCCTGCTTGCCGTCGCGGGTGGACTTTCCCTCCTCCTGCGCAACGAGATCTTCTTCAAGCTGAAGCCTGCCGTCATAGAAGCGGTCCTCGCGGTTTCCCTGTCGGTGCTCCTCGTGCTTCCCCCGTCCGTCCTCAAGGGATGGCTTTCACGCCAGATGCGGGGCATCGCCCTGCCTGATTCCTCTCTCCCCATCATGAAGCGGAGCCTCACGCTCATGCTCGGGGTCCTCGTGGTGCATGTCGCTCTCACCGTGTGGGCCGCCATCTCTCTTTCGAGGGCTGCCTGGGGTTTCATCTCGGGCGGGCTTCTCTACATCCTTTTTGGCGTCGTGGTACTGGCGCAGTTTCTCTCAGTGCGAATCAAGACGCGCGCCGCGCGCCGTGCAAAAGAGCTCCCCCCGGGGATTGATGCATGATGAGCCGGATCCGATCAGGGCGTTGCTTTTCGGGAACGGGGCCTGTCGAGCACCTCGCGGACCTTGCTGCCCAGCACGTCCCGGGAAAATGGCTTCAGGAGAAATGACTCCCCCTCTGACAGCACCTCTTCGCGGAATGTCGTCTCATCGGTATAGCCCGAGATGAACAGCACCCGGAGATCCGGCGCGCGTTCCTGCATCCGCCGTGCAAGCTCGGTGCCCTTCATCGTGGGCAGCACCACGTCCGCAAGGAGCAGATCCGGCCTCCCGTGCTCGCCGATGGCGGGAAGGGAGAGAGCATCGTCGGGGCTTCCGGCGCTGAAGACCGTGTATCCCAGGCTCTTCAGCATGTGGGTCACCAACCGCAGAACGCTGGGCTCATCCTCCACGATGAGTATCTTCTCGGTTCCACCGCGGGGCCTGTGCAGGACTTCGAAGGCGTCCTTGGAAGCTGCCTCGGTGTCGACGCGCGGGAGGAGGATGGTAAATGACGTGCCGTGCTCAGGTTGTGAATCGACAAAGATGTATCCCCCGCTCTGCTTGACGATCCCGTAGACCGTGGAGAGACCAAGACCCGTTCCCTTTCCGCGATCCTTGGTCGTGAAAAATGGCTCGAAGAGATGCGCCTTTACCATTTCGTCCATGCCGGCGCCGGTATCGCTCACCGTCAGGATGACATAGGGGCCCGCCGGGACATTGACGCTCCCGGGCTGCAGCTCTCTGGCGTCTTCCGCATTTCGTGTCTCCAGGACAAGTCGTCCGCCGAGGGCCATTGCGTCCCGCGCGTTCACGGCCAGGTTGAGTATTACCTGCTCAAGCTGCCCCGGATCCGCTTTCACGCTGCCTGCCACGGGATCGAGGTGCAGCTCCAGCGCGATATCCTCTCCGATCAGGCGCCGCAGCATCTTTGAAAGATTCTCCACCAGGCCGTTCAGATCGAGGGTCTTGGGCTGCAGCATCTGCTTGCGGCTGAAGGCAAGGAGTTGATGCGTCAGCTCTGCCGCCCGCAGACCCGCTTTCTGAATTTCCAGTGCAATGTCTTCGATGACGCCGTGGCTTGATTTCTCCGTCCTGATGAGCTCGACATTACCGAGGATGGTCGTGAGGAGATTGTTGAAATCATGGGCGACCCCACCGGCGAGCCTCCCGATTGCCTCCATTTTCTGGGCCTGCAGAAGCTGCTGCTGCAGGTGCTGGACTTCACTTTCCGCTTTTCGCTGCTCGGTGATGTCGATGACGCTTGCAATGGAGCCGAGGTACTCTCCGTCTTCACCCATGATGGGGGCAATCTTCAATCGCGTGATGATCCGCGATCCGTCATTGCGCAGGAACTCCCCGTCATACTGCCCGAGGATGCCCGTGCGTCTGGCAACGGCACGCTCGCGATCCAGCGTGAGGGAGGGCGCATGAAGGAAGTCAAAGATGTTTTTCCCCAGCAGCTCATCCTCGGCGCACCCCATCATCGCGGCCATGCGCGGGTTCACGAACATCGTGCCATCGTGCTCGTCGATCGCCCAGACTCCTTCGTTCAGCGTGTTCAGGAGCAGATGGTACTTCTTGTCGCTTTCCCGCAGGGCCTCTTCAGTTCCCTTGCGTTCCGTGATGTCCCTGCCGATGCCGACGAGGCCTGATACTTTCCCGTCGAGGCCCACGATGGGCACCTTGGTGGTGAGGACCCATCTCGTGGTTCCCGCGGCGTCCTGGTTCCGCTCCTCGATGTTCACCAGGCTCCTGACCCCTTCCAGGACCTGCCGATCGTCGCTGCGGTACTTGTCGGCGAGATCCTTCGCCACGTAATCATAGTCGCAGGTGCCGATAAGCTCGCGGGGGTCAGAGGCACCGGCCAGCCGGGCCTGCGCCTGGTTGACGAGGACGAATCTCCCCTCGCGGTCCTTCAGATAGATATAGTCGGGAAGGTTGTTGATCAGTGTCAGCAGCAGCTTTCTTTCCTGTTCCAGGTTCCTCTCCAGGCGCTTCTGCTCGGTGATATCGCGGAATGCCACGAGACCCGCGGTGAACTTTCCCTGGTGGTCGAACTGGGGGGAAGCGGAATATTCCATCGTTCGTGCGCGGCCATCGGATCCCGTCACCGCCACCGTATCGGCGATTCTTCCCCCCCGGTGAGTACGTCCGATCTCGGCGAGGATCCTGTTGGCCCTCTCTTTTCCCACATAATCGGCGACATTGATCCCTGTCAGCCTCCCCGCGGCGACTCCGAATATCTTCTCCGCTGCCGAATTGGCGAACTGGATCTGTGCGGATTCGTCGATGATCGCCAGCCCTTCTCCAAGGTTCTGCACGAGGTTTCGATACCGCTCTTCGCTTGCCTGCAGGGCTTCCTGCTCCCGGTGGAGCGCCGTCATATCACGAATGGATTCGATGGCACCTGCAACGGATCCCTTGCTGTCGTAGAGCACGCTCGCCTTTCCCCAGCAGAAGACGTTCTCCCTGTGCCCGAGCCGGGGAAAGTGCATTTCGGCGATGAGGATGTCTTTCTCCCGCTGCAGAATGGTGTGATACATGTGCCCGATGTCCGGCTGCAGGTTCCGGACGAGGTCGATGAGTATTGGCCGCCGCGTTTGGTAGAACGGCAGCGCGTACTCGTAGTTGCCTTTTCCAATCATGTCCTTCGCGGCAACCCCGGTCATTTCTTCCATGGCCTGGTTCCAAACGATCACGATCCCTTCCTGATCGATCGCGAATGTCGCGTCCGGCAGAAACTCCACGATGGCCGCCAGCCGCATCTCGGTTTCCCGCAGCGATGCTTCGGCCAGCTTGCGCTTGGTGATATCGTGGGCCAACGATGCGACGCCCAGGATCCTGTCCTCTGCATCGCGGATGGCAGAAAGTGTAAGGTCCACGATGAACCGCGAGCCATCCTTGCGCAGCCGGGTCGTTTCGTAGCGCACCACATGCTCGCCGTGCAGGAGCCGCTCCCGCATGCGCCGCGCCTCCTCCTCCTGCTCAGGGGGAATTGTCAGGGATGTCGGGGCACCGATCATCTCCTTTTCCGTGTATCCGTAGAGGCGCCCTGCCCCCCTGTTCCAGGTCGTGATCCTGCGGTCCAAGTCGAAGCCCACGATGGCATCGTCGGAGGATTCCACGATCGTTGCCAGCTGCTGGTTCTTCTTTTCCAGCTCTTTCCTTTGGGTGATGTCGCGGCAGATGCCGACCAGCCCGGTGACACGGCCCGAGCTGTCGAAAAGAGGGATCTTGGTGGTCAGGACCCATGCGAGGGATCCGGAAGCCGATAGAAGCGGTTCTTCGATATTTTTCTGCGGCCGTCCCGTTTCCAGGACGGTGCGATCATCTCTCACGTACCTCTCCGCGATCTCCCGGGGGAAGAGATCCAGGTCGGTCTTTCCGACAATCTCCTTCGCGTCGCCCGCGCCGACAGTACGTGCAAACGAACGGTTGGCGAATATGTACCTGCCTTCCCGGTCCTTCTGGAAAATGGGGTCCGGTAAGGAACGCATCAGCGTCTGGAGAAGAAGGTGCTCAGACTCCGGGCTTTGCGGGGGCTCCTGATCACGGGCGGATTGCATCTCACCAGTCATTCCTCTGCCTCCAAAGACAAGCGGTTCCTCGGCAAGAAACGGCGCGGC
>JBEKVA010000009.1:0-23935 GCA_049514475.1 Spirochaetia bacterium | reverse complement strand
CCGCAGGTGCCTGATCACGATGTCAAGGGTCACGACGGCCACGAGGATGGCGCCCGAGCTGAACTGCTGCCAGTAGGAGGATACGTTGCTGAGGATCAGGATGTCGTCGATGAAGCCGACAAGGAGCGCACCGAGGAATGCACCGATGATGGTGCCCTCTCCGCCGCTCAGGGCCGCACCGCCGATGATGCAGGCCGCTATGGCTTTCAGCTCGAGGCCCGCCCCCGAGGTGGCCATCATCGACATCATGCGCGAGGACAGCATTACCCCCGCCACGGCGGCCAGGATCCCGGTCAGCATGTAGCCGGCGACCCGCACCCGGATGTTGGAGATGCCCGAGAGCTTCGCCGCTTCGGGGTTTCCGCCGACATAGTAGAAGAGCCGTCCCCAGCGGGTGCGGCGCATGAACTGGTCGGCCACGAGCATAAGAAAGACCATGAGGAGAATGGCAAAGGGGAATCCGAGGACGCGTCCTTCGCCAAGGTAGGCGAACGGCTGCGGCAGACCGTAGACCGGCATGCCCTGGGTTATGGCCAGGGCCAGTCCGCGGACCATGCTCAGCGTGCCCAGGGTGGCGATAAAGGGGTTGATGCCGACCATGGTGATGAGAGCGCCGTTGGCATAGCCGATTGCGGCGCCGAGGAGGAGGGCAATTGCCACTGCCATCCAGATCGGGACATGCGATTCCAGCAGCTTGCAGGCGATGACGCCCGTGAACGCCAGCGTGGAGCCGACGGATAGGTCGAAGCCTCCCGAGATCATAACGACCATCATCCCGATAGCCACGATCCCGACGCTCAGGATGCCGTACCCGATTGCCTCCAAGTTCATGACGGAGGCAAAGTGGACGTTCATGACCGCAAAGAGAATGAACAGGACGACCGTGATCAGGAAAACCATAAACGGCCGGGATTTTACGCTGAGCTCGATAACCCGGGATTTATTCGTTCTCAACGTGATTCCCTCCTCGTCTGACCTGCATGATCGCATTCATGATGTATTCCTCTGTAATGATTTCCGTGTTATCCACAATCGTCACGACCTGGCCGCGGTCCATGACGAGAATCCGATCGCTCATGCCGATGACCTCGGGGAGCTCGGAAGAGATCATGATCACGCCCATGCCCTGGCTTGCCAGGTCACGGATGAGCTCGTGGATTGCCTGCTTGGCGCCGACATCGATCCCCCGCGTCGGCTCGTCGATGATGAGAATCTTGGGGTTGCGAGAGATCCATTTTGCCAGCAGGGTCTTCTGCTGATTCCCGCCGCTCAAGGTCCGTACGACCTGGTCCGGGCCCGAGGCCTTGATCTGGAGCTTCTCCATGAACTGTTCGGTCGTTCGCTGGAGCAGGCCCCTGTCGATCACGCCGTAGCGGGAGAACTTCCGCATGTCGATGGAAAGAATGTTGTTTGCTATGGCGAACTCCAGGAAGAGCCCCAGCAATCTCCTGTCCTCGGGCAGATAGGCGATCCCCCGCGCCATCGCACCGGCGGGGTTTCGAATGTCCGCCTCTTCTCCGTCCAGGAAGATTCGTCCCGAGGTCTTGCGGATGGCGCCGAAAATGGTCAGGGCCATCTCGGTGCGGCGGGCGCCGATCAAGCCTGTGACTCCGAGAACCTCTCCCCTCTGGAGGTGGAATCCGACGTCCTGGAACAGTCCGCGCACCGTCAGGTTCTCCACCCTCATGGCGACGTCTTTCCCCGTCGGTATTTCGCCGCGGGTGGGGAACATCTGGCCGAGCTTGCGCCCGACCATCATGCCGGAGAGGCGCTCTTCGTCCATCTCGGTGCTGTCCATGGTCGCCACCCGCGTGCCGTCGCGGAACACGGTGACCCGGTCGCAGTTGTGCAGGACTTCACCGATATTGTGCGAAATGTAGAGGATGCTGACACCCTGTTCCTTCACCGAGGCCATGAGCGCAAACAGGCGCTGCGCCAGCGGCTTGCTCAGAGGACCTGTCGGCTCGTCGAGGATCAGGAGCTTCGGTTGGTACGAGAGGGCCCGCAGGATTTCCACCTGCTCCTTCACGGCGAGGGCCAGCTCGTCGACCTTTGTCGTCGGTGAGAGGGGAAGGTCGAACTTCTTGAGAAACTCAGCGGTCTTCTCGTGCAGTTTCTTGCGGTCGATCCATTCCAGGAAGGGCAGCGTGGGCGGGCGATTGATGAACAGGTTCTCCGCAATGGACATGTTCTCGCACATGCTCAGTTCTTGGTAGACGACCGAAATTCCATGATCCAGCGCGTACGTCGGGTTGGGAGGATTATAGGGGGCATTGTCGAACATCATGTCCCCGCTGTCCTTCCGATAGGCGCCAGCGATGATCTTGATGAGCGTGCTTTTCCCCGCGCCATTTTCCCCGATCAGGCCGTGGATTTCGCCCTTGCGGATATCCAGATCGACCCGGTCCAGAGCCTGGACGCCGGGAAATTTCTTGCTCAGGCCGTGTATTTCCAGAACCATTTCCAATTCTCACACTCCCGGGGATACTATAGCACGCACCCTCACGAGGGTGCGTGCTGTGTAGGATTCTTCGAAAATCCGACGAGTTACTTTTCCTGGAAGAACGTATAGTTCGTCTTGTCGACCACCATGATGCCGGTGTCGATGCGCTTCGGCAGGGTGTTGATGCCCGCCTTCTGCGCCGCAGGAACGTTCCAGCCTTTGACCAGCTCGAGCCGTCCATGGTTGAAGTCATAGAGCATCTTCAAGCCGTAGTATGACATGGCGAAGGTCCTCTGGACCATCGTCGACTCGATGACGCCCTGCTTGATCATGGCCAGTGTCTGAGGCATGGGATCGAATCCCACCAGCTTCACTTTGCCGACCTTGTTGACGCTCTTCACCGCCGCGCCCATGCCGATGGGGCTGACGGCATCGTCACCGAACACGCCTTTGATGGACGGGTTGGCAATCAGCATTTCAGTATTCGCCTTGGTCGCGATTTCCTCATCTGCCTTGTCGTCAACTTCTGCGATGACCTTCATCTTCGGGTACTTGGCCTTGATCTGATCCCTGAAGCCCTGTGCCCTTTCCTCACAGGTGGAGAAGCCCACCAGGTTGGAAATGCCCACGTCGCCTTCGCTGTTCAGAAGCTTCGCCATGATGTCCGCGGCCATTTGGCCAGCGGCATACCCGTTTGTTCCGATGTAGCACAGGCGATTGCTGTCCTCGGCATCGGTGTCGACCGTGATGACGGGGATGCCGGCCTTGATCGCCCTGTTAATGGAGGGTGTCAGTGCAGCGGCATTCAGAGGCCCAAGAAGGATACCAGCGGGCTTGTTCGCCACCTGCTGGTCCATGATCTTCACCTGGTCTTCGATGGAATCACCCATGACGCCAGTGAAAACCGTCTTCACGCCGAGCTCCTTTGCGGCAGCTTCCAGCCCGGCCTTGTGCACCTGCCAGTACTGGATCCCGATGTGCGGGGCGATCAGCACGTAGGTTTCCTGTGCGAACACATTGAACCCTACCGCGAGGATCAGGACAACAAGGATTGCCCCAATTTTGTTCAGTCTCGAATTCATGCCTACCTCCTATTGATTTGAAATCTCCGTCATATGCTGCAGCAAGAACCGGGCCAAGCAGCGACAGGAGAGTGCCCCGCCAGGCTCCGGCAGGGTGCGCGAAGCGTCGGAGCCCGCAAAGCTTTATCCTGGGAAAGAATACGAGGGCCCCTTTTTTCCCTGGTGATCGTGAGAGAAGAAAGAAATCTTGACAGCGCAATGGAGGCGACTGTATAGTGATACACAGTTCGTCTTCACAAAGGTGTATAAGAGTGATAACACTGCAGCGAAAAAGCCTGCTCATAGTCGACGACCAGAGAAACCTCTGTAAGAGCCTTATCTGCAATTTCAACAGGTACGACTACACTTGCTATTACGCGCTGGATAAGACTACAGCCTTGAATCTGTTCTCCAGCGAGGATCTCGGGGCCGTCATTCTGGATGTCAGGCTTGGCGAAGAAAGCGGCCTCCAGATCCTGCGCCAGTTCCAGGCGTTGGACCCGACGATCCCCGTGATCATACTCACCGGCTACGCGACAATCAGTGATGCCGTGGAGTCCGTGAAAAACGGGGCGAAGGACTATATACAGAAGCCTGCGAATTTCAACCAGCTCCTGTCCCTTGTAGAAAGAGTCATAGCGGAACGCCCCCTGGATCGAGAACCGGGCAGTCAGAAGCCAGGCCTCACAACATTCGCTGAAAAAATGGTCACGAATGACCCCCGGATGCTCGAGGTGTATGCCCGCGCCCGCCGACTTGCAAACAGCAGCCTGTGCGTGCTGATTTTCGGCGAAAGCGGGACGGGCAAGGAGCTCCTGGCCGAGTTCATTCACTCGGTTTCTCCCAGAAGCTCGGGGCAGCTCGTCAAGGTAAACTGCGCTTCATTTCCGGATTCGCTGCTCGACAATGAGCTCTTCGGCCATGAGAAGGGGTCTTTCACCGGTGCGGATTCCATCTACCAGGGAGTCTTCGAGCAGGCGCAGGGGGGAACACTCTTCCTCGACGAGGTCTCCGACATGACCCTTGCAACACAGGCGAAGATACTGCGCGCCCTTCAGAATCAGGAAATCCGCAGGATCGGCGGTCGGAACCCGGTGCGCCTCGATGTCCGCTTCGTGGGCGCGACCAATCGCGACATCCGTTCAATGGTCGCCTCCGGCACCTTCCGCCAGGATTTGTTTTACCGCCTGAACGCGGCCCTGCTGGAGATTCCGCCGCTGAGGGATCGGAAGGAGGACATTCCCGGGCTCTGTGATCACTTCCTGAAGGAGTTCGCGCAGGGTAACGGGTCGCAGAGGAAGACCCTGAGCGACTCCGTGCGTGATCTGCTGATGGAGTACGACTGGCCGGGAAACATCCGTGAGCTCCGCAACGCCATCCACTACGCGTTCACGATCGCCTTGACATCCGTCGTGCACGCGGAGGATCTCCCCCCGAGCTTCCTTCACCGCGTGTCCGGCCCGGACGGCAGGGCGACATCCGTCATGACCGAGAAGGATCGCATCAACGAAATGCTCAGGCGCACAGGCTTCAACAAGTCAAAGGCGGCGGAGTTGCTCAACATCAGCAGAAAGACGCTGTACAACAAGATTGACAAGTATGGACTCTCCAGCTCTGGATAGATTGCCCGAGCCGCTGCTTGACCTTCACAACGTCAGTCTTGGCTACGGATCGGTCCGAGCGCTCAAGAGCGTGGATCTCTCGATCCACCGTTCCGAGGTTCACGCGCTGGTCGGTGAGCACGGTGCGGGGAAATCTTCCCTCTGCTTCGTGATGTCAGGACAGCTGCGTCCGACCTCGGGGAGGCTGGTGCTCCAGGGGAAGCCGATGTACGGCCTTACGGTGAAAAAGGCGTGCAGTCTCGGCATCGAGATGGTCAATCAGAACAATCCTCTCTTTGACAACCTGACGATCGCCGACAATCTGTTCGTTTCCGGGGGCCCACTCTCCTCCCACGCGTTTTTCGACCATCGCAAGCACGTGGACATGGCGCGGCAGTTTCTTTCCCTGCACGGGTTCGGATTCGATCCTGAAGCGGAGGTGCGGGATCTCGACGCCTCCGACAGGAACCTGATCGGCATCCTGAAACATCTCAGTGCACGGCCGAGGTTCATCATCCTCGATGAATCCCTGGACAAGCTGCGCACGGAGAGCCTCTACCGCGTGCTGGACATGCTGAACCGGCTGCGGGCCGAGGGAACCGCCGTTCTCCTGGTGACGCACCGCATCGACGATATCTACCAGATTGCCGACCGGGTGACGATCATCCGCGAGGGGGAGATCTTCGTGACCGATTCCGTCAGGAACATCGACAAGATCAATCTCATCAAGCTCGCCTATACGCAGATGAACGAGTCAGGCCGATTCGAGGTGACGCGGCAGGATTTCTACCAGATGCTCAAGTACAACGAGGCAATACTGCAGGGCCTTCCGGTCAATCTCATCGTGACGGACACGGAAGGCCGAATCAAAATGATCAACGATTGGGGAAAGCAGTATTTCTCGCGCGAAGCATCGGATTCCTATAACCTGCCCCTCGAGAGCCTTTTTTCCGCGGAAAACCAGGACCAGGTACGGCTGATACATCGGGCGCTTGAAAAAGCGGAGGGTGAGTTCTTTTTCGGCATTTCCCTCCGCATTGGCGAGAGCCAGAGAAAGACGAATGTCACCGTGCGCCCGATCTATGACGGCACCTTCAGAATCGGAGGCATGATCATCATCGAGGATGTCACGGAGCAGGAAAACCTCAGGGAGCAGATGGTGCTCTCCGAAAAGCTCGCCTCCATCGGGCTTCTTGCCGCCGGGGTGGCGCACGAGATCAACAATCCCCTGGAAACGATTCACAACTTCGCGGAGTTCCTCAAGCACAACGTCGGGGTTTCAGAAGCAGCCGAGGCGCTTGTCCATATCGACGAGGAGGTCGGCAGCATTTCGCAGATCGTCGGGAATCTCATTTCCTTCTCCGATGACGAGCAGGGCAGCGATGAAACGCTCGACCTGAATGCCCTCATCGAGCACATCCTCAGCCTCGTGGGGTATGGCGCGAAGAACAAGGACATCAGAATATCGTTTCAGAGATGCGATGAGGTCCTTCACCTGAGAATCGGGCCGAACGAGATGAAGCAGGTTGTTCTGAACCTGCTGAAGAACAGCTTTGACGAGATGCCCGGCGGGGGGGAAGTGACCATCGTGACACGACAGACGGAATACGCGGAAAGACGCTGTGCAGAAATTCTTTTCCAGGATACCGGCCCGGGGATACGCGCGAAGAACATTACCGACGTGTTTTTGCCGTTTTTTTCAACAAAGAATCATCGCGCCCATATGGGGCTCGGCCTGTCGATAACGTACAGCATCATAAAAAAGCATCACGGTGAAATCTCGGTCACAAATCTCGAGAACTGCGGGTGCCGATTCAGCATCCTGCTTCCACTCTCAGGCGGGGATTGATCCGCCCCACTGACGCGGGATGTCACGGGCTGCATCAAGCGCCTGCATCAAGGCCAGTCCATGCCAGGCGGGCCGCCCCGCAGAGGGGAGCGTCAGGGACTTCCTCCCAGAGGGAGCCCGGGAAACTTGAATCTTCAGGTCCATCAGCGCCTTGCTTCCCCCGCCGGATTTTTGGGAAGAGGCCCGCCGCTGCCCGTTGTTCTACTTCGGGTGGCGATACCTGTCCTTCAGGGTGAGCAGGGCCCGGCTGCCTTTTCTTGGGACATTTTCCAGGGAGTCGCTGAGAAGGAAGACCCGGGACGGTTCCAGCGTGCCCGAGCGTAAAAGGTACTCTCGTGCCGCCGTGGCCCGATTCATGGCAAGAAGCTGAAGGTCACCAGCATCATTTTCCGCATCGATGGAACCCTCGATGTCCACCATGAGCTCTGGCCACCGCTGCAGCCCCTGGAGAATCCTGTCCAGCTTTCCTGATTCTTGCTGCTGGAGGTCCGCGCTCCCGTGAGCAAACTCCTGGACTCCAAGCTCTTCGCCTCCGTTGCCTGATGTGGCGTCGAGTGTCGAAAATGGGAAGCTGGTGGTTTTTCGAAACGGCGTCATCACGGCATTGATGATCGTTTTCTGGAGCTCATCCTTTGTGGCGGCCAACCCGGTATCTATCGGGATGTTCAACGTGATGTTGCCGCGCATGTCCGTGAGAAGGAAGATGGCAAGGCGCACGGGAAGCTTTGTTGCGTCCCTGCTGTCCGTCTTCTCACCGAGCGCCAGGCTGTCGATCTCGATCGTGTTCTCGGAGCGGAGCGTCTGACTTTGAATCGACAATGATACGTCGAGGTTGAGCTCCCCCGCCGTCAGCTCATAGCCGAGATACCTGGCCGAGTATGGGCCAAGCGGGAGCAGGCTCAGGTTCCGAAGGAGTCCCCGGAGGTTCGTTTCTCCCCGCAGCCCGAGCGGGTTGGTCTCTCCGGAAATCTGAAGCAGGGCGCGGTTGTTGATTTCAGCCTTGAGCGCCACGCTGGCCGGTTGAGGGTCGGCCGAAGAGAATGCCCCGATGCGAACATCCAGGTGAGTGAGCGTCATCTCCACGGGCGGGCTCTGTGACGGGTCGGTGAAAAGGAGCGTGCCGTCCCGCAGCGAGATCCCGGTCATGGAGGCTGCAAAAGGTCTGATCTGAAACGCCGGCATGGAGAGCAGGAGCTCTCTCAAGTCCAGGGTCTGCCGGCCGAAAACACGGCTCACCTCTGCCCGGAAATCTGCCAGGCGGACTTCACCAATCGCCACACGCCACGCGGCGGGAGGCGCTGAGGAGGTCACGGGCGAAGCGCGCTCTGGCAGCAGGAGGTGCTGCAGATTGAACGAGTTGTCTGCACGGCGTCGGACAAAGGCGGATCCCCCGGTGAGGACGATGGAGCCGATCCCGATCGTCTGCCCTACCATGTCCACCTGGGCGCCCTTCAGCATGAGCTTTGCAAAGTTGAACAGGGGCGTCGTGCTCCCCTTCTCGCATACCATCACGGAACGGGCCGCGATGCTGCCGTTGTGCAGGAGCATCGTAAAGTGCCCTGGCGAAAGGTCTACCGTGTACGACGCACGCGCGGTGAGCATTCCGCCTGCAATCGTGAGCGCCAATCGACGGGGGAGGTACGGAGAGTATCTGCCAACCGGTATGTTCTCGAAAGCGATCTCCCCGTTCGAGCTGAGCGGATGGACGCGAAGAGCCCCATTCCACGAGAATTGCTCGCCAGCCTCAGATGCGGCGTTGAGGGAAAATGAGCACGGCTGTTCGGGGTTGGTCGAGAAGTGCTTCACGGTGACTTCGAGGCTGTTTATGCTGGTGGAGAATCCTCCGGGCACAGCCTCGTCATGAAAAAATACTTTCCCATCAGACAGCCTCACCAGTTCGATTCTGACATTGAGGTTCTTTGGCCAGTCCAGGCGGAGGAGGTCCGCGAGGCTCAGGATGCCCTTTGAGTTTCGCGTAAAGCTCACGGATGGCGCGCGCAGCGACGTCTCCTTGAACGCCCATGTGCGATGAACAAGGGAGGACACGGGCGCGAAGGATGTGTGCAAGGCGCCCAACGTGAAAATGGCACCGCCCGTCGACTCGGTGACCTGCAGGCCCCGAACCGTGATCGACAGTGCGTACGGGTTGAAGTCGATTGCGCGGATGGTGACAGTGCGGCTGAGGAACGACGACAACCTCTGAGTAGCAACATTCTTGAGCACTGACGGAAGCAGGAGAAACCCTGCAGCAGAGTACACGAGCAGGAGAGCTGCCGCGGCGGCAATGAATATGCCCAGCCATCTGGGGAAGCGCTTCATGACGCCTTTCAATGTAACAATCGTAAGCAACTCGCTGTGTCTGCTACCGCACAGTGAGGTGAATGGACATTTGGCCATACTGTTCGGGAGAAAGCGGCAGATCACAACGGCGCCTGAACGAAGCTCGCGTGCCGCGCACGGCCGCGTGTGTGCTTCCGCACAGACGCAGCCGTGCTTCTTTCATATCTTTGTTTAGTGAAGCGAATGCACGGGGGCACGACAATGACAGCTATTCTGAGGGATCGTCTTCTGCCGGCCGCGGTTGCGCTGGCCCTGCTCTGCGGGGTGGCAGCGTGGGCAGATCCGCCCTCCCAGGTCGGCAGGCTGAGCTATATCGGCGGTTCCGTATCATTTCATTCAGCAAGCGTCGATGAGTGGGCGCCCGCGACGCTGAACTATCCGTTGACTGTAGGTGACCAGCTCTGGACAGACGCGGGCGCGCGCGCCGAGGTGCATGTCATCTCGGCTGCCATTCGTTTGAGCTCCAGCACTGATCTTTCCTTCCTCAACCTGGATGACCAGACGGTGCAGATCCGTTTGACCACCGGAGCGCTGATCGTCAATCGGCGCGCGTCGGAAGACGAGATGGATTTCGAAATTGATACGCCGAACGCCACGGTAACCCTGCCGGTGGCGGGCGTGTATCGCATCGATGTTCACCCGAACGGAGATACCACGGTCACCGCGCGCGCGGGAAGGGCGGAGGTAACGGCAGGACAGGACGCCTATGATGTGGTTGCCCCGCAATCCGCGGATATCGCCGGCCTGGATTCGATCAGCTCCTCGGTCACTGCCGTGCCGCGAGCGGACGCGTGGGAGGCATGGAGCGCGGATCGGGATCGCCGGGAGGATTGGGTCGCGGCGAACGCATATGTTTCCCGTGACATGATCGGCATAGAGGATCTGAACGAGAATGGAACGTGGCTCAATGATTCTGAAGATGGCCCCGTATGGGCCCCTTCGCGCGTTCCGGCAGGCTGGGCCCCGTACCGCTACGGCCACTGGTCGTGGGTTGCTCCATGGGGATGGACGTGGGTGGATGACTCGGCCTGGGGATTCGCTCCCTTCCATTATGGACGCTGGGGATACAGGAATGCTCGATGGGTATGGATCCCGGGGGCCGTCCGGGAGAGACACGTCTATGCACCGGCACTGGTGGTCTTCATCGGGGGATCGGGATGGACACCGGCCAGGGGAGAAGGCATCGGCTGGTTCCCCCTGGGCCCGCGCGAGGTCTACATCCCTCCGTACACGGTAAGTGCGCCCTATGTGCAGAGAATCAACATCGCCTACGTGACAAATATCAACGTACAGGTCATCGAAAGGTACAACCCTGACCGGGTCGTCTATGTCAATCGGACCGCTCCGCGCGGGGTTACCGCCGTGCCGCGCGAGGTATTCGTCCAGTCGCGTCCCGCCGGAGGAGCGGCAATTACTCTTTCCGCCGCGGAGACATCGCGCGCTCCCCTCATGGGGATGACGGCGAGAGTCGTACCGCAGCGCGAAAGCATTGTCGGGGAGCCCGCTGCCCAGCGGGCGGCTGTGCCCCAGCCTCCTCCTGCCGTAGTTTCGCGTCGGGTTTATGCGCGTGCTGTACCGGCACCTGCGCCTGTCCCCTTTGCGCAGCAGCAGAAAGGGCGTGCAGCGAACCCGGGCAGGCCGATCGATTCTGCCGCGCTCACCAGCCTGCAGCATACCCAGAAGGCCGCTCCTCCGGCAGCGGTGCTTGTGAAGCCTGAAACGCTTATCCGGCGGGCACCCCCTCCTCTGGCGAAAAACAACACGCCCGCGAAGGCCGCGCCCGCGAAGGCTTCTCCGGCGAACGGGCAGGCCGTCAGACAGAAGCCTCCCACGCCCGCTGCCCCGGCAGCTCAGCCGCTGGTGACCGCGCCCGCCGCGCCCAACCAGAAACCGGCAGTAAGGCCGACACGGGAGGTCCCGCAGAAGGTGGCGGCGCCTGCAGCGCCCAACCAGAAACCGGCACTAAGGCCGGCACCGGAAGCTCGCCAGAAGGTGGCGGCGCCTGCTCCTGCTGCTCGGCAACCGGAGAGCACGGCAGGTCGTGGCCAGCAGAAACCCACCAAGAAGCCTCTTCCTGAAGACGATCAGTCCCAGGTGAAGAAGCCGGGAGAGTGAGAAGACCAATTTCCGGACGTTCCGCATCTCGGTTATTACAATCGTGCGTGCCCTTTTGACGGGGCAAGGAGGATGACATGTATTATTGGATAGCTTTCGCAGCGATCGTCGTCGTGGTGATCTTTCTTTCCGGGATCAGGGTCGTGAGGCCGACAACACGGGGTCTCGTGGAAAGACTGGGGAAATACCACCGATTTGCCAGTCCCGGCTTCAACTGGATCACCCCGGGCATCGATCGACTCTTCAAGATCAACATCACTGAGGTCATGGTCAACGCCGAGCCCCAGGAGATCATCACCAGCGACAAGCTGAATGCGAGCGTGGACGCGCAGGTGTATTTCAAGGTCAAGAGCGACGAAGAGAACGTCAAGAACTCCCAGTACGCGGTGAACAACTACAAGTACCAGATCGTCAATCTGGCCAGGACCACCCTGCGAAATATCATCGGTACGATGACTCTGAAGACCGCGAACAGCGAGCGCGGCATCATCAACAGCGAGCTGCAGAAGACGCTGCGCAGTGAAACGGGTCATTGGGGGATTGACATCGTCAGGACGGAATTGAAGGAGATCGACCCTCCCGCGGACGTCCAGGCAACGATGAACAAGGTGGTAAAGGCCGAAAACGAGAAGGTCGCGGCCATCGATTTTGCCACCGCCACGGAGACAATGGCAGACGGCGCGCGCAGGGCGGAGATAAAGAAAGCGGAGGGCGTCAGGCAGGCAAAGATACTCGAAGCAGAAGGCGAGGCTCAGGCAATACGGCTCGTCAACGAGGCTGCTGACAAGTATTTTGTCGGGAATGCCCAGCTCCTGAGGCGGCTCATGGCTGTGGAATCCGCGCTTTCCTCGAATGCCAAGATCGTGATTCCCGCCAACACTGAGCTGGTGAATGTCATCGGTGAAATGGCGGGAATCCTTCCGTGGAAAAAGCACACCCCGCCCGTGGAGCAGAAGTAATAGAGCGCCGGGAAGAAGGGAAAAGAATGGCCCGACAAGGCGAGTGACACAGCGGCTGATGGGCTCGGAAATCGAGGCATCAGTCGCTTTATTGAAGATTCAGTCCGCCATCGTCTATCTGCACGTGCTGAAAAACGCGCGCCGTCTGACGATGTTCATCTGCCTGCTGGTCTTCTTTGTCATAGTGCTCGCCTGCGGATTCCTTCTTGTCCCGGTGTCTCTCTGTCTCTTCATGCCCTGGACGCCTGAAACAAAGGCAATTGTCGCAGCTTCATTCGGCGCGGCCTATGTCATCATTCCTCTCGTCGTCGTGGTGATACTTTTCAGGGAAAAGAACTGGATCAAGGTATCGAAAGTCGATCAGCTGCTGAAAGAAGCCCTCAAGCGGTAGCCTGTTCGGACTGACGCCCCGCGCTCCCGCGCGGGCAGATTCATGCGCCTTATGTTCGATCTATTTTCGCCTCTTGCCCAGCATTCTTGGGCGAAAAGCGCTCAGGGCAATGTACAGAATTGTCGCGAGCAGGACAAAGAGAAGCAAAGCCAACGCCATAGCAGTATCTCCTTTCGCTCTGAAACATGCATATAAAACCCCGCTCTTTCCGTGCGGCAGGAAACATAGCGGATACGTGGGGTAAGCGTGCTGCCGCACCGTCCTCTGTGTTCGTTCTCGCTAACCTTTTCACAGGAGTCACATATGAAAAAGATTTTTGTTATCGCCGCATTCGCCGTCGCGATATCTCTCACTGCTTCCTTCGGGTCTGGGCGGATCGAGATCCGCGCACGGCCGAGTTACGATCAACATAGGGACCAACAGTGGAGGGATTCGCAGCAGAATCAGCAGAGGGAGCAGGAGCAACGGGACCGATTGCAGAGAGAGCAGTGGCAGCGGGGACAGTGGCAGAGGGAGCAGCACCAGAGGAGCCAGCGGCACCAGATGATGCTTTCCTATGAGCTGTGGCTGCCGCAGCACCAGCATGATTATGACAACAGGCGCTGAAGGCAAATGAACTGACAGCGCAAGCGCCGGCCGCCGGGGCTTTCGGGCGGCTGGTGCCAGCTCACCAACGCGTGCGCGCAGGATCCTTGGAGGAAAAATGAAAGTGAGAAATCTCAATGGAGGTGCGCACACAATGTGCGGCAGCGAGAGCTGGCTCGCGCACTGGGAGAAACTCCGACAAGAGCTGGTACGTTGTTCCCCTCTGCAGCGCCTGCAACACGAAACGGGGACAGGACCTTGATATCTGGGACCATGCAACGCTTGTCCACGCGCACAGAATGACATCGCAGTTCATGCCTAACATCTATCGTAACCAGGAAAGGGGCCAGTAGTATGATGATGCTTTTGATAATTGGGGTTTTGGCTGCCGGCTTGATGCTCACATTCTTCCTGGGAACCATGTGGCTGCTCCGAGTGAGATCTGACATCTTCAGCAGGTATACCAGGTGAGCGCCACCCGCGTTCTTGGCCTGCTTCTCCTGGTTGCCGGAGTGGTCTTGATCATCATCGGGGTTGTGGCATCCCGCTCCCTGGCGGATAACCTGAGCAGCGTATTCAGAGGGCGCCTCACGGACCACACGATGTGGTACATTTTCGGCGGTATTGCATCAGCGGTACTTGGATTTGTTATCACGATTGGTGTCATTGGCCGGTCCAGGCAGTAACGCTTCGGCACCAGGCCGTCTCACGTACAGCAATGGGCCCCTGGTCTTCCGGCGAGGGGCCCTCTGCCATTCCTTCCTTGCCCGCGCCTAGAAGGCCCTGAACGCCACCCTCAACAGCCAGATGACAAACAGTACAAGTGCAATGACGAGCACAATATGGATCAGCCCGCTCGCGACAAAGCGCGTGCTGAAACCCAGAAGCCACAAGACGAACAGAACGATGGCAAAAATCAACACAATGGTCATGGTTTGCCTCCAAGAACAGGATATGACTGGATAGGGCATTGTTCTGTACGGAAGGAGACAAAGGAGCAGAAGGAAGGACTCATCACGCTGATCAGGTGCGGATTATGTCCGGCAGCAGGCGGCGGAACTCCCGCCTGACGACGTCGTAGCACTCGCATACACGGGCTTCGAGGCCCGGCCTGTCCACCACGGTGATGCGGCCTCGGCTGTAGTGTATCAGTCCGGCCTCCTGCAGCTTTCCGGCAGCCTCTGTCACCCCCTCCCGTCTCACCCCCAGCATGTTGGCGATCAGCTCCTGGGTCATGCTGAGCTCATTCGCTGACAAGCGGTCGAGACTGAGAAGAAGCCAGCGGCAGAGCTGCTGATCCACGGAATGGTGGCGATTGCAGACCGCTGTTTGCGCCATCTGGGTCAACAGCGCGAGGGTGTAGCGCAACATCAGGTGTTGAAACGCGCCGCCGCGACTGAACTCCTGCTTGAGACGCTGTCCCTTCAGTCGATATGCTCTGCCTTCGCTTTGAACCACGGCCCGATTTGGCATGGTTTCCCCGCCCATGAACAGGGCAATGCCCACGATGCCGTCATTGCCTACGACGGCGATTTCCGCGGATGCACCGTTCTCCATGACATACAGGAGGGATACGATTGCGGTGGTGGGAAAATAGACATTCTCCATCCTGTCCCCTGACTCGTACAAGGGAACCCCGAGCGGCATGGGAACGAGCTCCAGGCTGGGGAAGAGGCGCTTGCACTCGGCCTCCGGAAGCACTGCCAGCAGGTGGTTTTGCTTCGGGTTCGGGGTTTCCACGAATGTATAATGCAGCAAAAAGTTGGATACGCTCTGTGCGCCAGGAAACATAGCAAGCCTGGGAGGCTCAAGAAACGGGGGCCCTCGAGCTTCTCACGGAAGGTGCGCTACCGCACTGAAATCGAATTGACTATCGGTCACCCTGATAGGACGGAGAAGGCCGGGAAGGCCGACCCAAAGAAGAGAGGCAGATATGAAAGTGAAAAATCTTAACGGGACCGCACCGATAACGAAAGAAAGCGGAAACTGGCTTTCTCACTGGGAGAAACTCAGCGGACTGAATGCGTTCATGTGCTATGTCAAAGGCTGTATAAAGAGACCCTCCGTAGGCGGTCATGTCCAGAAGGACAGCCCTACTGACAAAACCTGGTATGTGATTCCCCTCTGCGATGATTGCGGCAGGAAAAGGGGACAGGACCTGGACATCTGGGACGCCGCAACGCTCATTTCTGCCGCTGCACGCATAGCCACGGGCACCACCGCGTCCGGAGCTTCACGACTGCGGGCACCCCGCATCGAGGCCGTTCTCGCGTGATTGCAACGGTTCATGTCGCCGTGGCGTGGGGAGCAGGCGGAGGAACTCTTTCCTGACAACCTCGTAGCACTCGCACACCCGCTTTTCCAGGCCGGCACGATCGAGCACGGTAATGTGCCCCCGGTTGTAGCTGATCAAGCCGGCACTTTGCAGCTTACCCGCGGCCTCGGTCACCCCTTCGCGGCGCACGCCCAGCATGTTGGCGATCAGCTCCTGTGTCATGCTGAGCTCATTCGAGGGCAGCCGATCGAGACTAAGCAGCAGCCATCGGCAGAGCTGCTGGTCCACCGAGTGGTGTCGGTTGCAGACGGCCGTCTGCGCCATCTGGGTCAGCATTGCAAGGGTGTAGCGTAGCAACAGGTGCTGGAGCGCCCCAGCCCGGTTGAACTCCTCCTTCAAAAGCACACCCTTCAGCCGATACGCTTGACCGGCACTCTGCACGACCGCCCGATTTGGCATGGTGTCTCCGCCCATGAACAGGGCAATGCCCACGATGCCCTCGTGGCCCACAACCGCGATCTCTGCGGATGAGCCGTTTTCCAGCTCGTACAACAGGGAAACGATCGCCGTGGTCGGGAAATAGACGTGATTCAACTGGTCGCCGGACTCGTACAGGGCCTTGCCGAGAGGCAACGTGACGAGCTCCAGGTGCGGAAACAGGCGGTTGCTCTCACCTTCTGGCAGGACGGAAAGCAGGCTGCTCTGCCGTGGGCTCGGGGCGTTTACCGGGCCTGGCATCGGGCTCACAGGCACACCTCCAAGTTATTTGGCTATTTTATATCAAAGAACTTACAGCCCGTAAAGCCGGTTTTGTACAGGACTCAAGAAGCGTGGAACCGCCCTCCAACAGGCAGTCAGCGCCCTGTGTTGGCTACCGCACAGAGACACATCCCCTCCTATGCGAACCTCTGGCATCAGAAGATATCAACACAATCGGCACCATTCGGGCCGCATGGGGGCAGCCGATCCACGGCGGGTTCAGCACCCTTCCAGCCTGATACGTCAGCCAGCCATTCTCATTGCGTATTTCGCCAAACGGAAGGAGGCGGAGGAGGCCCTCAGGAAGCTGAAGAGGCAGGGCTTCCGCCGTATTGCCTCGATGTCCAAGTCGGCGGGAGGGGAGGTCCATTCGCGGGACCCTTTCCCTCAACGTCGATTGCTCCTGTCCCTCCTGGCAGCCGCTCTCTGCGGGCTTGTTCTTGTCGCCGCATCCCTTCTCCTGGCTTGGCCTGCGCTTCCCGCCGGCCTTGCAGGCGCAGTCGCGGGACTCCTGGCGGGATGGGTATCCTATCGGCGCACACAGCGGGGCATTGCGAAAAGCCTGCTCGAGGATCATGCGCGGTGGCTGGTTCCTGACGAGACCGTCCTCCTCCTCCAGGCACCGGTGCAGACCTTGCATCACGCCGTTTCCCTTCTGCGGGAGGGCGGCGACATCCCGCCCATTATCTTCATCCTGCATCCGAAACGGGCAGTGCCGTCTGCCGGTCTCCAGCCCGTGCGTGCACAGTTCCTCCCCGCGCAGATACGGGAACATGCGGAGCGCCTTGGTCGTGAGCACCAGGTAGAGCCGCCACCGCGCTCCCGACCCCGTCTATTCAAGCGGCTCCTGAGGGCCCAGCGTGACATTCACACGGTCTGCCTTGATCTTGCCCAGGCGGGCCGCTTGGAGCAGGGGACGTCCCCCACGGCGGAGTGGATTCTCGACAACGAATACGTCATAGAAAGCAACGCCCGCGACGTCCAGGTGAACCTCCCCGTTTTGTTCATGCGGCAGCTCCCCAGCCTGAAGGGCGGCCGCGCCGATGGTCTGCCGCGCATCTACGATATTGCCTGCGCCCTTGTCTCTGACCTGGAGCTGCGCCTGGACAGGGAAAACATCCTGTCGTTCATCGATTCATACCAATCTGCCAGTTCCCTTTCGATCGGTGAGCTCTGGGCGCTGCCGCAGATGCTGCGCATAGCGCTGATCGAGAGCGTCCGCACTCTCGCCCGACATGCCTCAAGCGAGCTGCGGGAGCGGGAGACCGCGGACTTTTGGGCCAATCGGCTGATACGGGCCAACCGGCGGGGTCCCGACCATCTCTTCGCAATCCTTGCCGAGCTGGCCATCAGGCAGCCCTTGCCAAGCCAGTATTTCGCGGGCCAGCTGATCGACCATCTCTACGATGAGGAGGCGGCCCTTGTCCTGGTGCAGGGGTGGCTGGAGCGAACGTACCGCAAGCCCTTGCGGGAGATCAGCTTGCGCGAGCAGAACCGGCAGGCGAACGAACAGGTCTCCATTGGCAACGCGTTCACCAGCCTGCGGCAGCTCGCGCTTCTCGATTGGCGTGAAATCTTCGAGCAATCCAGCGGCGTAGAACGGCTTCTTCGCACCGACCCTGCCGGTGTTTATCCCGGTATGGATTTCGACACGCGCGATCGGTATCGCAGGGTGATCGAGGAGTTTGCCCGGAGGGCAGGCGTCCCTGAAACGGATGTTGCGCAGAGCGTCCTCGCACTCGCTGCGGAAGCTCAGGGCGGCCCCGAAGCCGATGAGCGCCGTCGTCACGTGGGGACCTGGCTGATCGGGGAGGGCAGGCAGGCATTGGCGCAGCATCTCCAGTGCGGGGAAAGCCGGCGTTACCGTCGTCTGGCCTGGATCTATGGCCACTCTGCCGCGTTGTACCTCCCGCCCCTTGTCATCCTGACGCTCCTCTCCTCCCTCGCTCTAGCCCTCGCAGGCCTGAAGGGAAACGGGCTGCAGGCCCTCGTAATGACCGTGCTCCTGCTTCTTCCCGCAAGCCAGCTCGTCCTCGAGCTGCTCAACTACCTGGTCACCCGGTTTCTGCCCCCCCGTGTCCTGCCGAAGATGGATTTCAAGGTTTCGGGAGTCCCCGACGAGTTTCGAACCCTTGTCGTCGTTCCCCTTCTGCTCGGCAACGAGGATTCGATACGCGGCGAAGCGGAGAAGCTGGAAGTCCGCTACATGGGCAACAAGGAGCGCAATATCCTGTTCAGCCTGTTCACGGACTACGGCGACGCTGACCAGGCGCACCGCGAGGACGATGCCCGCCTCCTCAAGGCGGCGGTGGAGGGCATTGAAGGGCTGAACCGGAGCCACGGAGAAGCACGCTTCCTGCTGTTTCACCGCGATCGTGTCTGGAGCGAATCGGAGCGGAAGTTCATCGGGTGGGAACGAAAGCGGGGCAAGCTGGAAGAGCTGAACGGGCTGATCGCCGGCTCGCGGCCCGAGCAATCACCGAGCCTGGTCCGCGTTGGCGATGCGTCCGCCCTGCGCAATGTCCGTTTCGTCATCACGCTGGACGGCGACACCCAGCTTCCGCCCGGCACCGCCCGGCGCATGATCGAGACCCTGGCGCATCCTCTCAACCTGGCGCGTTTCGATGAAGCGGGCAGAGTCGCGCCAGGCACCTATACGATCATACAGCCGCGGGTGAGCCCTTCCTTGCCCAGCGCCAGCGCTTCCCTGTTCAGCAGACTGTTTGCTGACGCGGGGGGCATCGATCCGTACAGCCGGGCAGTTTCCGATGTCCACCAGGATCTGACCGGCGAAGGCTCCTATTATGGAAAGGGCATCTATGACGTTCGCTCCTTCGATCGGGTTCTCTCCGGCCGTTTTCCCGATGAGCGCCTCCTGAGCCACGATCTGATAGAGGGGGCGCATGTCCGCGTCGGGCTGGCCAGCGATATCGAGCTCTACGACGAGTTCCCCCAGGGCTATGGAGGCTATGCCGGGCGGCAGCATCGCTGGATTCGAGGCGACTGGCAGATTGCGCAATGGGTCTCGGGCAGGGTCCCCCGACGTCTGAATGGCCACGAGAGAAATCCCCTGACGGGCTACGACCGATGGAAGCTGTTCGACAACCTGCGCCGCAGCCTCCTGCCGGCGGCGAGCGTGGTTCTTCTCATGGCGTGCTGGGCCATCTCGGTACGCGCGGGCTGGATTGCAGCCTTTGTCGTTGCGGGACAGCTGCTCCTGCGGCCCCTGGCGCAGCCGTTCACCATGGTGACTACCCGTCGCGGGCTCAGGGGCTTCTCTTTCCCCCGCATTGCCCATGACGCACTGCGCGCGCTCGCGGATGCCGTTTTTCTTCCCCACCAGGCCGCGCTGGCGCTTGATGCCATTGTCCGCGCTGGGTATCGCCGTTTGATCTCTCACAGAGGGATGCTCCAGTGGAGATCCGCACAGGTGCTGCCCGTTGCCGGTCCGAAACGGTTGTCCGTTCTCATGATATCCATGGCACTGGTAAGCCTCGCGTGCGCTTGTGTGGTTTTTCTGCTGTTCCGCCTGGTGCCGTCGGGACTCGCAGCAGCCAGCCCGTGGCTGGCCTTGTGGTTTGTCTCCCCTCTCGCTGCCTGGCTCCTGAACCTGAGCCCGCGTGCCCTGGAGCGGCCATTCGCGCTAGCCCCGTCGGACGCGCGCTTCCTGAGGGAGATCGCGCGGCGGACCTGGCGGTATTTCGATGACCTGGTCACGGCGGAGACATCCTGGCTGCCCCCGGATAACTACCAGGTCTCCCCGCGGAACGAAATTGCCTTCCGCACCAGCCCCACCAACATAGGTCTGTGGATGCTGAGCCTGATGACGGCGCGCGATTTCGGCTACCAGACCGTGGACCAGGTTGTCGAAAAATTGACGGGGACGATGGAGGCAATCGGCAGGCTGCAGCGCTTCGAAGGTCACCTGCTCAACTGGTACGACATTCGAACGCTTGCTCCGCTTGAGCCACGCTACGTTTCCGCGGTGGACAGCGGCAATCTCCTGGGGGCCCTCTGGACGCTCGAGCACGGGCTGGAAGAGATGCTCAAGGAACCGATCTTTGATCCTGTCGTTTTTTCAGGGCTGCGGGACACGGGCAGAATCCTGTGGCGCATCCAGGGGCGGGGCAGAAAGCCGAGTGCCGCGTCGCATGCCCTCTCACAGCTGTTGAAGAAATTGGAGAGCCCGCCGACACGGTGCGTAAACGCAGTCGGTCTCCTGCGTGGGGCGGGGATGGGAATCGGGATGGCGGTCGGCCTGGGAGAGGAACAAACCTATTGGGTCGGGCAGCTGGAGAGGCAGTCAACAGCCTGGCGTCAGATCGCCAACCGCTATCTTCCTTGGATGGAAATTTTGGCGGAAAAATCGGCAGAACAGCTCCTGCCGTTGGGAAGAGAGGTCGTCGAGGCTGTGCGGCTGGACCTGGTCCATGCCCCGTCGCTGCGCGACCTTGCCGCCGGCAGCGTGAGGAGTATCCAGATCCTCAAGGTGATACGGGATACTGCGCCGTCAGGCCCGGATCCGCTCTTTGAATGGCTCGACAGGGTCCTCCAGGCATTCTCCTCGTCCCGCTGGCTGGCCGGTGAAATGCTCGGTCTCTCCGATCGCCTCATCTCCGATTGCCGGGCGCTGGCGGAACAGATCAACATGCGTTTCCTCTATGACCCCGGGAGACGGCTCTTCTCGATCGGCTATAACGTGTCCGAGGGTCGCAGGGACGGGGCGTTTTACGACCTACTGGCCAGCGAGGCTCGGCTGGGCAGCTTTGTCGCGATTGCCCGGGGCGATGTCCCCTTCGAGCACTGGTTTTCGTTGAGCCGCCCCTACAGGTCACTTGGACGCCGACGGGTTCTCCTCAGCTGGACGGGGACGATGTTCGAGTACCTCATGCCGCTGATCTTCCAGCACAACCTTTCGAATACGCTCCTGGACGACGCGGTACGAAATGCCCTTGCCGTGCAGATGGACTATGCGCGCCGACGACGGGTGCCCTGGGGAATCTCGGAATCAGCCTTCGCAGACCTGAATCTCAACAAGATCTACCAGTACCGGGCATTCGGCGTCCCCGAGCTGGGGTTGAAACGCGAGACAGCGGAGAAAGTGGTCGTGGCCCCGTATGCAACGCTGCTCGCCGTCGGCCTGGCACCGAGGGAGACCACGCGCAATTTGAGGCGGCTTGCCGCGCTCGGCCTCCTGGCCGGTTTTGGCTACTACGATGCAATAGACTTCAGCCGCCAACCCGGCCGCCCCGGCGAACGGGGCGTGATCGTGCAGGCATACATGGCGCACCACCAGGGCATGAGCTTCCTCTCTCTTGCGAACTTTCTGCTCGAGGGAGCAGTTCGACGAAGGTTCCACGCGGATGCCCGTGTGCGGTCCGTCGAGCCCCTGCTCCACGAGAGGGTTCCGGCCCTGCCCTCGCAGTATCACATCTCGACGAGGGAGCGCGTGCAGGCGGCAGACAGCATAGGAGAGGCGGCTCCATCGACGAGCACCTTCGATACGCCGCACACCCGGACGCCAAAGACGCAGCTTCTCAGCAACGGCCGCTACCATGTCATGCTCACCAATGCCGGCGGCGGCTACGCGCAATGGGGAGCGGAGGAGATCACCCGCTGGAGGTCGGACCGGACCCGCGACTCGTGGGGAACATTCTTCTACATCCACGAGGTCGATGGAAGGACATGGTCCGCCGCTTTTCAGCCCTGCGGTGAACCTGCCGAATCGTATTCTGCATCCTTTGCGCTGGATCGGGCCGCGTTCAAGCGCACCGACAACGGCATACAGACGCGGACCGAGATCGTCGTCTCTCCCGAAGACGACGTGGAGATCCGCCGGATCACCCTGGTCAACCGTTCCCTTCATACCCGCCACCTGGAATGCAGCAGCTACATCGAGCTTTCAATGGCGGCGCACGCCGCTGACCGCCAGCACCCTGCCTTCAACAAGCTGTTCATCCAGACCGAGGCTGTGCCTGATCTTCGCGCGCTGCTGGCGTTCCGCCGCCCGCGGGGAGAGGATGCCTCGCCGCTCCACGTCGCTCACCGCCTGACGTTTGACGAACCCGGAGAGCAGCCGCTGAGATTCGAGACCGACCGGCGCGCCTTCATCGGCAGGGGGAGAACGCTGGCGAATCCGATCGGCAGCACCGAGGAGCCCCGCAACAGCGAGGGGTATGTGCTGGACCCCATCCTCAGCCTGCGAACGAGCGTCACCCTGCTGCCGGGGCAGCAGGTGGTGATCTCCCTGGTGCTGGCAGTCGCAAGCACCCGCGACGCTGTCCTGAGCCTCATCGGCAAGTATGGCGATCCCCATGCCGTCGACCGTGCCATGGACTTCGCCTGGGCCGCCGCGCAGCTGGAGCTGCGCGTCCTGCGCATTCAGCCGGACGACGCTCGCCGATTCCAGCAGCTCGCGAGCCACCTCCTGTACCCCAACCGGGGGCTGCGAACTGCCGCGGGCAGGATCGCTGAGAACGTGAAAGGCCAGGCCGGCCTGTGGCAGTATGGGATCTCCGGTGACTTGCCGATTGCCCTTGTGACCATCAACGAGATCCGTGACGTGGGCCTGGTCGGGCAGATGCTCCAGGCGCATACCTACTGGCGCATGCACGGCCTGACGGCGGACCTGCTCATTCTTGCCGAGGAGGCAAGCAGCTATGACCGCCCGCTGCATGAAAGGCTGGAAGCCCTGATCCAGGCGCATTCGACCTACACGGGCAGGGATAAGCCGGGCGGTGTTTTCCTGCGCAGCGCCGACCAGATCCCCCCGGAGGACCTGACCCTCCTCCACGCGGCGTCGTGCGTCGTCCTTGTCGGGGCGCGCGGCGCGCTCCCCCAACAGGTGGGAATCCCGAGCGAAGTCGCTCGGCCAGAGCAGAAGCCGGCCTGGAAGCGCGTCCCGCAGGATCCAACCCGTCCGCTGCCCTTCCTGGAGCTTCCCTATTTCAACGGTCTGGGCGGCTTTACCCCGGATGGCCGCGAATATGCGATCTACCTGGGTACCGGCACATTCACACCGGATCCCTGGGTGAATGTCATCGCCAATCCGAGCTTCGGAACCCTTGTGAGTGAGAGCGGCGCGGGGTTCACCTGGTACGGGAATAGCCAGAGAAACCGCCTCAGCTCATGGTCAAACGATCCCGTCATGGACACGCCGTCAGAGGCCTTGTACATCAGGGACGAGGAGACGGGCCTGTGCTGGACCCCGACGGCGTCGCCCATACGGGAGGAGTCCGCATATCGCGCGCGCCACGGAGCCGGCTACTCGGTGTTCGAGCACAATAGCAACGGCATCAGCCAGGAGCTGACGGTCTTCGTTCCCATGGACCATGAGGGAGGCCAGCCGGTCAAGCTTCAAAAGCTGCTCCTAAAAAATGACTCCTCGCGGACGCGCGCTCTTTCACTGACCTGGTATGTCGAATGGGTCCTCGGCGAGCACCGCGAGACCTCGCAGATGCATGTCGTGACCGGCTGGGACGACGAGGTCCAGGCGCTGATTGCGCGAAACCGTTTCCACCCCGAGCACGGGGACCGCGTCGCCTTCATGGCCTTCAG
>JBEKVA010000008.1:0-24049 GCA_049514475.1 Spirochaetia bacterium | reverse complement strand
CCGGGGAGAGCCGATGAAGGCACTCAGGACGTTCGCCTCGTACCTGCTTGTCGCCGTGATCGTCCTCCTGGCCGCGGTGCTTTCGATCAGGGTCGTCGGGAGTGACGTCACGAAGTCTTTCGCCGGATTCTTCCACGGCGCCTTCGGCTCGGAGTACGGGATCTCCGAGGTCCTCGTTCGCGCAACACCCCTCATGCTTGCAGGCCTGGGCGTCTCCATCGGCTTCAGCTCGGGCTTCTTCAACATTGGGGCCGAGGGCCAGATTTACATGGGCGCAGCCGCGGCGACAGTCGTCGGCCTTCTCCTGCCGGGCCTGCCGATCGGCATCCTCCTCCCCCTTGCCATTCTGGCCAGTTTCGCGGCGGGAGGTTTCTGGTCGGCGGTCCCGGGCCTGCTGAAGGCTCGATGGGGACTCTCCGAGGTGATCAACACCATCATGTTCAATTACATCGCCATCAATATCGTTGGCATCCTCGTGAGAACCGTGCTCAAAGACCCGAACTATCCGCTTCCGATGTCACCCGAGCCGAGCGCCGGGATGACGCTGCCGACGCTCCTGGAGGGCACACGGCTCCACGCAGGCCTCCTCATTGCGCTCGCCGCCGCATTCCTCGTGCACCTGCTCATGCGCAAGACCCGCATCGGCTTCACGATGCGCGTTGTGGGGCTGAATCCCCGCGCCGGGCGCGTTGCCGGGATATCGGTCCGTGCCAACGTCCTCGTCGCATCTCTGCTCAGCGGAGGCCTTGCGGGGGTTGCAGGCGCCGTGGAAGTGGCGGGCATCCATCACAAGCTTCTCGAGGGGATTTCCCCCGGCTTTGGCTACCTTGCGATAATCGTCTCTCTTTTGGGGAAGAATAATCCGGCGGGAATCGTCGCGGCCGCGTTGGGCATTGCCATTCTGCAAGTGGGTTCGATGAGCATGCAGCGGCAGGCAGGTGTGCCCACCTCGATATCGTGGATCATCATGGGGCTCCTCGTGCTGCTCATCCTTGCCAGGACGACGTTCTTCCGATTCCTGCTTAAGGACACCGGGGAGGTCCGCTCGTGAGCATTCCCATCCTTCCCGAAGCCACAACATTCGCCGCCGCCGCCGTGCGCATGGCCACTCCCCTGGCCCTCGCGGGGCTGGGCGAGGCCTATTCAGAGAGAAGCGGCCTGCTGAACATCGGGCTCGAGGGGATCATGTTGAGCGGGGCCTTCTGTGGATTCATCGTTGCCAACATCACCCAGAACCTCGTCCTGGGCATCCTGGCAGGAGTGCTGGGCGGCCTGATGATCAGCCTCATCCACGCCGTGCTGAGCGTGGCGTGCAGGGCCGACCAGACCATAGCGGGACTGGCGCTTAACTTTTTTGCCCTGGGCGTAACCAGCTACGCCTTTCTCATGCGGTTTGGCAAGACGACGAACCTGGCGAAGAGCCCCATGACGGCAATCCTTCCCATCCCTTTCCTCTCGACCATCCCTTTCTTCGGGCCTGTCCTGTTTCGGCAGAATGCCTTCGTCTATGCGGTGTTTGTTGCAGTTGCCGTGTCAGCCCTGGTCTTTTACCGCACGGAGTGGGGGACAAGCCTCACGGCAGCAGGAGAAAACCCCCGCGCCGCAGACAGCGCCGGGCTTGGCGTCGGGAGAATCAGGTACACCGCCGCGGCAATCAACGGCTGCCTCGGCGGCCTGGCGGGAGCCTCCCTGACCCTCGGTTCCCTTGGCTTCTTCATGGAAAACGTGACCTCGGGACGGGGCTATATCGCGCTTGTCGTCGTGATCCTGGGGCGCCGCGGTCCCATGGGCGTGCTGCTCGCCGCGCTCCTGCTGGGGGCCGCTGATGCACTCCAGTTCCGGGTGCAGACGCTGGGGATCCCGATACCTTCGCAGATGTTCATCATGTTCCCGTACGTGGTCACGGTGCTGGTGCTTCTGTTCTCTTTTGGAAAGACCTCGGATCCCAGCGCCCTCGGTCAGCCATTCGAGCGCGGGAGAAGGTAGGGGCACATCGGAAGGGGGGCACGCGCCCCCCTCCACAAATCAACCACCCCTGCAGTGCCAGATTCCCCGAGAGCCTCTTAGGGTCAAGCGCAATAACCTGCTCTCCTAGTCCGAATCAGACATATTCCCCATCTCTGCTCCCCACTGCGTCCCTGCCAGCAAATCCATGGCCGGCGGAGGCGGCGGAGGCGGTGCGTCCGGTCTCAGTGGATTGTCAGGCGACGCCTCGACGACAGCTACCCGTTTGCGAGCGTCCTTCTTCTTCAGCTTGGCGACGAAGGCCGGATCCAGGTACTTCGCATTCACATCCAGGAGCGCATCGAGGAGGTCCTCTGCGACCGAGAGATCCTGTACGGTCGGCTCGAAGGCAATCGAACGCAGGGCGGCTTCGCGGCTGGCATGGACGCACGCCTCGACCGCCGACTCGTGGGCGACGAGCATGGTCTGGCACAGGCTGGCGATGGCGGGAGGCAGCTCGCCGACCCCGAGCCCGCGCGCCCCGTTGATGTCGATGTCACCGGGGACCTCGACGATCGAGCCTTTGGGCAGGTTCGTGATGTGGCCGTTGTTCGGAATGTCGAGCGCCTCGAAATGGTAGATCGGGATACGGCCATGCATTGCAAGCATCCAGGTCCCCGTTTCTTCCGTGCGGGTGGGATGGAGGAACGCTTTGAGCACCTTCGGTTCCTTGATGTGACGATCGACGTCCACCGAGCTGAGCGCATTGGACACCTTTCCCGCCAGCACCGTCTCCCTCGGCGGGAAGATCACGTCCAGGCTGGGAATGGGAACTGACGCGTGCATCGCCCTGCTCACGAACGGGAGCTGGTCGGCAATATGATTGTCGCCAGGAGACGGATAATGACCGAGCAGCTTGTACACCATGTTGGAGAACCGGAAACCGAACGGCCCGAGCTGCCGGATGTTCGGCAAGGCGGCGTCGATGCGCGGCAGCAGGTCTTCTCCCGTGTTCTTGTCCCACATCTTCAGGATGAAGGTGAGATGGTTCAGCCCGGCCGCGATGCATTCCACGTCCCTCGGGTTTTTGCCCATGGCCGTGGAAAGATCCACCCGGGTGTGCACGATCCCGTCGCAGTGCCCGATGAAGCGGATCTTCGAGTGACGGTTGAGAGCGTCGCACTCGCGCGCCAGCGGATTGACGGTGGGAATGATGACCGCGTTCGGGGAAACCTCTTCCAGGTCCCTGGCGACGCCGAGAAGGAGCGGGACGTGCCGGAAAGTGTTCATCAGGCCGCCCGGTGACATCGTTTCCCCTTCGAGGGGGTACACGCCGAAGCGTTCGCACACCGCCATGTCCTGGAACCGGACACGGGGGTAGTCGACGCACGAGGTGTACAGAACGTAGTCTGCGCCTCTCAGCGCTTCCTTGCGGTCCGTGTAGAGATCGAACTTCACATCGATACCGGATTGCGTGCGGACGTAGTTCAGCATCTCGCCGATCGCATTCCCTGTTTTCGGGTTGCGGTTCCAGATTCGCAGCTCCACGGGCCGCATCTTCTCGTCACTGAATACGCGGCGGTACATGTCGAATGCATAGAAGCCGCTTGCGCCGATCAGGGTGATTTTCATCGGGTCAGCCATTTGCATTTCTCCTTTCGAAAAACTCCATGATTATGTGCACTCACTTCTTGAAAAGCTCCTTCAGCAGTCCCGCGTAGGTGGCCAGGGTGCTGGGTATATTCGCATCGCCGAGGAGGATTTCCCTCGACGCCATGGCGCAGAACGTGATCGAGGTGAGGAACGAGGGCGAGTCGGAGAAGGGGATGGGCACCGCGTTCTTCATCTGGCGGCGCAGGACCCGTCCCAGTGAATCGTCGTACACGGGGTTCTGCTCCGCTTCGTCGGCGAGGACCGGCAGCATTCCCGTGTGCCTGTACAGGCTTTCGGAGACGGAGCGGTCGAGTGTCAGGTAGCGGATGAATGCCAGGGCCCCCTCGACGTTGCGGCATTGGCGGAAAAGGGCGAGGGTGTGGTTCCAGAGGAGCGAGGGAGCGGTGCCCTTTGGCCCCCGCGGCAGCACCGCGTACTCCAGGTGATCGCATCCCTCGCGGCATGAAGGGTTGAGCACCGGCAGCACGCCCTTCAGCCAGGGACCTTCGATCATGAACGCCAGCCGGTCAAAGGCGA
Source organism: Spirochaetia bacterium (assembly GCA_049514475.1). Classification (GTDB taxonomy): domain Bacteria; phylum Spirochaetota; class Spirochaetia; order SZUA-6; family Fen-1364; genus Fen-1364. Next base: position 19,915 of record JBEKVA010000008.1, on the reverse strand, counting down.
AAAGCTTGCGGTTCTCCAGGTGCCCGTGGGACACGTCGATGCATCCCTTCGCAATGAAGCCGCGCAGCCACGTATAGGAGCGGACATTTTCCTCGCAGTTGAAAATGATCTCCCCGTCCTCATTGATCACGCCGCCGCCGAAGGCAATGAGAAAGTTGTAGATCGAGTAGAGGAAGAAGATCTCGTCGTCCTGGAACGGGATGGAGTAGGGGATGATCGTGCCCTGTGTGCGCTCCTTCAGGAGCACGAACCACTCCATCAGCTCGTCGTAGTTCTCGGGGGCCAGCCGGTCGGTGCGCAGGTGGTCCGCCACGAGCTGCCGATTGGCGTAGAGGATGAGCGGCGCGTTCCCCCAGCTGAATGCATACCGGTGGTCGCGGAAGCTCACCGCGGCGGCGGACTGGGGATAGATGCGCGCCATGATCTCGGGCGGATAGAGGTTCTCCAGCGGCCGCAGCGCCCCCTGGTGGGCGAAGATCGGCAGCCAGAGGTAGATGAGGGCCCCGATGTCGGGTGCCTTGCCGGCGCTCGTCATGAGCATGAGCTGGTGCTCGGTGTGCTCGTACTGGATGCCAAGATTCTCGATGTCGATACCCGTGTTGGCTTCCCTGAACTGGTCGATCATGGCCTGCAGCATGGGCTGGTAGATCTTTTCCGCGCTGAGCCAATTGGAGAACACCAGGCGCGTCGAGCCCTGGCGGATGAATGTTCCCCTTCCCGGGACCCGTTCCAGCTGCCCCTCGCGAACCAGATCCATGATCGCAAGGCGCACCGTGGCGCGGGAGATGCCAAGGCTTTTTGCGATTTCCGTCTCCGGCGGGAGCATGCGCGAGGTGCCTGCCCTGGCAATCAGATCGTTCAGGTACAGCCGGACCTGCTTGTGAAGAGGCACCTGCGAGTCCCTGTCGATCCCGTTGAGCATTTGTTTCAGGCTCCCGCTGCCCCTCGAGCCGGGCTGGCGCCATAGGGCAGGGAACGCACGCTGTCAACCAGGGCAAGCAGGTTTTCCATCGGCGTGTCCATCTGCACGTGGTGCGTTGGCCCGATGATGAGACCGCCCCCGCGGCCAACGGTGCGAAGCCGTGTCTCCACCTCGGCTTTCACATCCTGCGGCGTCCCGAAGGGGAGGGTGTGCTGCTCGTCGATGGTGCCCCAATAGCAGAGGTTCCTGCCATAGGTGCGCTTCAGCTCGGCGGGATTCATGCACGCCGGCTGCACCGGGTTCAGCACGTCGAGGCCGATTTCGATCAGGTCAGGGATGATGGGCCGGATGTCACCGTCGGAGTGGTAGGCGATCTTCAGCCGGGGATTCATGCTTTTCAGCTCTGAGAAGAAACGGGCCAGCAGCGGCTTCAGGAAGCGCCGCCACATGTCAGGGGCTATCAGCATGCCCGTCTGGGTCCCCACGTCGTCTCCCGTCCAGATCATGTCAACACCAAGGGCAACGAGACGGCGCGCCGCCTCCAGGTGGTAGCGGAAGGGGATATCGAGGATCCTCTCGGCCGTCTCGGGATCGAGGGCAAGGTCCATGAGCATGCGATCCAGGCCCCGCAGGGCCCACGCCGTTTCGAAAACGGTACAGACCGTTGCTCCCGTGATCCAGTAATCCGCGCCGCACTCCTGGACAAGCAGGCGGGCAGGCTCGTACAGCGAGGCACGGGTGGCGTCGGGCACCGCGTAGGAGGCGATGGCAGTATTGTCCGCAAGGGGCCGATTGCAGACCTCGGTGTAGCGACCGGCGCCGAATGGTGTCATGTACTGAACCGAGCGCCAGCCGATGCCCCATTCGTCGGTATAGGAGTCGTCCTCGTTTTGATAGTAGGAGTTGGCCCAACCGACGGAGGTGATCAGGACATCGTTGTCGATGGCCCGCTCCAGTCGATACGTGTTCCCTCCGCCATGCGGGTTGTGGCTCCTGCCCTCGTCTTTGCCCAGGTGGTCGGAAAGCCTCCGCGCAAACTCTGGCGTAAAGCTGACCTGCAGGGGGCACCTGTCGGGCTGTTCGCCGCTTAAAGCAGTCTGAACGCGTTCCTTATGTGTCACCTGCGCTCTCCGATCAGCATAATGTATGTACATGATCATACATCTGCGCAATTGTCAATGTGAGGGTTGAATACGTGTCAGGTGTCCATGTTTTTATTGACAGACGGAATGGGCCATGATAGTGTCCTATTTGTCGGTACATTAGCAAACATTTAAGGAGGCATCTGATGAGAAAACTCGTAGGGATCCTGATGATCCTGTCGCTTCTGCTGGTCGGCGCGGCGGCATTCGCAGCCGGCGGCAAGGAGCAGGCGGGAAAGAAGATCACGGTGGCCACAATCACCTATACCACCCAGATCGAGTGGTTCTACATTCTCGAGCAGAACTACAAGGCCGTGGCAGACAAGCTCGGCATCGAATTGATCCAGCTCGACCCGGGCGCCAAGCCCCAGACACAGGTCGACATGATCGAGCAGATGACGCAGAAGGGCGTCAACGCGATCGTGATTTCTCCCGTTGACCCGCAGGTCATCAAGGCGGCGTGCGAAGAAGCAATGAAGAAGGGCATTTACGTCCTCATCCAGGGGCAGGAACGCGAGACGGTACCCTGGTCGACCGCCAACTTCGGCTACAACGAGAAGCAGATGGGAACCCTGACCGGCGAAATCGCAGCGGCCGGATTCAAGGCGAAGTACCCCAACGCCAAAGACGTCAAGCTCGCGGTCCTCGGCGACCCGGGATGGGCGTCCTCGAACGTCCGCATGGGCGGGGCCAAGGACGCGTTCGTAAATGGTCTTCCCGGCGTGAAGGTGAACATTGTCCTCGACGGCGTCATGGGATCGACCATCGAGAAAGCAACCAACGCCATTGAGAGCGCGCTGCAGCAGAACCCGGACCTCCGCTGCGTGGTCGGCATTAATGACGATGCAGCCATCGGGGCCGTGGGCGCCATGCAGGGCAAGGGCATCGACATCCTGAAGGAAGCCTGCATTGCGGGCGCCGGCAACAACAAGGGAACCTGGCCGTACATCGACCGGGGCGAAGTCCTGGGCAGCGTCGACCTCAACCATAAGGGAACTGCTGAAGTCGCCCTGAACGCGGTCGTGAAGCTGGTCAAGGGCGAAAAGGTCCCCGAGATGATGTATATCGACATGATCAAGGTTACCAAGGACAATCTCGGGCAGTGGTACAAGAAATAGCCGTCGGGCGGGAGAAAGCCGCACATGCCGCCCCCGCGGGCGGCTGGCGGAATCCGCTCGAGCATGGTGTGGGGGTGCAGACCCGCCAGGGCCGTCCCGGCATGCACCCCTTCTTTCTCATCCCGTCCAGCACAGAGGCGCCCGTGAATGTCGCCAGGAGCGACCGCAACGAATGTCGCCAGGAGCGACCGTAACGAATGTCGCCAGGAGCGACCGCAGTGATCGACCATCCTCTCATCGAGTTCAGGAATATCGTTAAGAACTTCCCGGGAGTCGCCGCGCTGAAGGACGTGAGCTTCGAAATTGCCCGCGGGGAAGTGCACGCGCTGGTTGGGGAGAACGGCGCGGGCAAGTCCACCCTGATCAAGATCCTCTCCGGGGTCCAGCAGAAGGACGCGGGGCAGATCCTTTTCGACGGGCGCGAGGTGAGCATCCCCACCCCGAAGGCGGCATTCGGCCTGGGGGTGACCTGCATCTACCAGGAGCTGCCGCTGGCAGGGTCCCTGAGCATCGCGGACAACATTTTCCTGGGCCAGGAGCTCTCCCGCTCGGGCCTGCTGCAGAAAAAAGCACAGAACCGGGCCGCGAGGGAGTATTTCCGGCAGTTCAACCTGGACATCAACCCGCGCACGCCGGTGGAAAAGCTCAGCGTGAGCATGCAGCAGATAACGGCCATCATCAAAGCCATGATGATGGAAGCAAAGGTCTTCATTATGGATGAGCCGACCGCGACCCTGGGGGAGCACGAGGTCGACCGTCTTTTCGATTTCATCGGCAGGATCAAGCAGAAGAACATCACGGTCCTGTACATCTCCCACCGTCTCGACGAGATTTTCGGGATTGCCGACAGGGTGACGGTGATCCGCGACGGTGAATACATCGGTACCCGGAGGGTCGGCGATATTGACCGCGGGGAGCTGATCTCGATGATGAGCGGGAAAATGGCACGGGCCTACGCAGGGGACACGCCCCGCGGCAGCCGCCCCGCCGGGAAGCCCGTTCTCGAGGTGAAGGATCTCCGCTACAAATCCGCGGTGAACGGGATCAGCTTCACCCTCAGGCAGGGGGAAGTCTTCGGCATCACGGGTCTCGTCGGCGCGGGCAAGTCGGAAATATTGAAGTGCATTTACGGCCTTCTCGAGAGGACCGGCGGGGAGATCCGCGTCTACGACGAGACCGGAGCCGCCAGGACGGCGGGCAAGAAGATCGCCTCCGACGCATTTCTCTTCGGCCTGGTGCCGGAAGACAGGAAGCGCGAGGGCCTTTTTCTCGACCTCTCCCTGGTGAAGAATGTCTCCATCTCCTGCCTCCGCTACCTCGTGCGTCTCTCCTGGGTCCTGCGGGGCAGGGAAACCGCCCTGGCGCTGAAGAACATCAGCGACCTCGACATCAAGGCACGGGGCACCACGCAGCAGGTGAAATACCTGAGCGGAGGTAACCAGCAGAAAGTCATCCTGTCACGGTGGCTCAACTCGAGGAAGCGGATCCTCCTCCTCGACGAGCCGACCCGCGGAGTCGACGTGATGGGCAAGGGGGAGATTTACAGGCTCGTGGAGAAGCTCTCCCAGGAGGGGATCTCGATACTGTTCAGCTCAGCCGATGTCGGGGAGGTGCTGGCCGTGGCGGACCGGATTGGAACCATACGCAACGGAACGATTGTCCGTATCTACGACCGCGGGGAGGTCCGCAAGGAACAGGTCCTCCACGACATACTTTATGACCAGGTGAACGCCGCGCAAGGAGAAAAGATTGAATGACATGACGTCAGGCTCGCGTGACAGCAGGGGCCTCGGGGTGAGGTGGGGAGTGAAACGGTTCCTTTCCATGGAGAGCGCCGGTATCTACGGATTCCTCGTGGCGCTGATTGTTCTTTTCGCCCTGTTGAGCCGCTCTTTCCTCTCCTTCGACAACTTCATCGTCATCCTGCGCCAGATTTCCATTATCGGCATCTGCGCATTCGGAGAAACGCTGGTCGTCATTGCAGGCGGGATCGATCTCTCGGTCGGCTCGACCGTCGCCCTCTCAGGGGTCATTGCCGCCGTGCTGGCCAAGTTCTTCATGGTACCGGTGCCGCTGGCGTTCGCGGTCGGCACGCTTGCCGGGGCGATCTGCGGCACCCTGAACGGGCTGCTGACCACGCGGATCCGCATCCCGCCGATCATCGTCACCCTTGGCACCCTGACGATCATCCGGGGTGCCGCCTTCATCATCGTGGGAGGCAACACGGTTTTCGGGATGCCCCTCGACTACCGGGTCCTCGGGCGCAACTATATCGGCTTCATCCCCATCCCCGTCCTGATCATGGTGATCATTTTTGTCCTCTTCTACCTGCTGCTCAACAACATGCGCTTCGGCAGGCACGTCTACGCCATCGGCAGCAACGAAGAGGCGGCCATCATTTCGGGTGTCAACGTGAAGAGGATAAAGATGGCCGTCTTCGCGCTGAGCGGCCTGATGGCGGGCCTGGCGGGCGCAATCCTTTCCTCGCGGCTGGACAGCGGGCAGGCGTCCACCGCCGAGGGCCTGGAGTTGGATGTCCTGACGGCGGTCGTCCTTGGCGGCGTGAGCATTGCCGGCGGGCGGGGACGGCTGGGCAGCGTGTTCGTCGGTGTTCTCATTATCGGGATCCTTGCCAACGGCATGATCCTCCTGAACATCCAGTATTTCTACCAGCTGGTGATCAAGGGAGTTGTGCTGTTGTTCGCCGTCGGTCTGGACACCCTGCGCAAGACCTGAGCGCTACTTCTCTTCGGGGATCCTCAGGTCCTTCAAGGTTCGCCATGTTCTCCGCGTTCTCCCCATCCCGGGCGGTGAGCGAAATCAACCGGACAGCCCGCGCGAAGTTCGTTTGCGCCTTCCTCTGGCGCACGTCATGGGCTATACTGCTTTTACATCGGAAGGAGAAAAGACACCTTAGATGAAAAAGCTGATAAACGATCCTCGCAATGTCGTTTCGGAGCTCATAGAAGGATTTGTGCTTGCCAATGAAAAGACGGTGTACAAGCACCCCAAGGTAAACGCCGCCATCCGCAGGGACGCGCCTGTCAAGGACAAGGTAGGAATAGTGATTGGCGGCGGAGCGGGGCATGAGCCTCTTTTTCTTGAGTATATCGGGAGAGGCATGGCGGACGCGTCGGCGCACGGCCAGGTTTTCGCCGCGCCGGCTCCCGTCATTGTGTACGAGGCAATCAAGGCCGTCGACAGCGGCAAAGGCGTCATTCTCCTGTACAACAACTATGCAGGGGATGTGCTCAATTTCGACATGGCACAGGAGATGGCTGTCGCTGACGGGATAAAGGTCGAGACGGTGCTGATCAACGACGAGATCGCCTCCGCTCCGAAAGGGAAAGAGGCGGAGAGACGCGGCACCACGGCGGATCATATCATCATCAAGATCGCCGGTGGGGCGGCGGAGCGCAGGCTGCCTTTCGAAGAGGTGGTGAGAATCACGCGAAAGGCAATTGCCGGCGCGCGGTCTCTTGGGGTTGCCCTGAGCTCGTGCACGCTTCCCGCCACAGGCAAGGAGATTTTCGATCTCCCTGACGACAAGATCGAAATTGGAATGGGCCTGCATGGAGAGCCGGGGTTCGAGAGGATCGACCTGCTGAGCGCCGATCGAACGGTGGAGAAGATCATTCCCCGGATCATTGAGGATCTCCCCTACAAAAAGGGCGACGAAGTCGTGCTCATCGTCAACGGCTATGGCGCAACGACACGCATGGAGCTGCTCATTGCAAACCGCAGGATTCGCAGCCTCCTGGCCGACCTCGGAATAAAAGTGCATGGCACGGAAATTGGGGAGTTCTGCACGTCCCAGGAAATGAAGGGTCTTTCGATCACGCTGATCCGTCTCGACGATGAATTGAAGGGCATCTATGACATGCCCTGCGATTCAGCTTTCTACAAGAAAGTCGTCTATTGAGGCATTGACAGGAAATGAGACATCTCGATCTGAAATTCTGGTCACAGGCAGTCGGTCTTCTTTCGGCGGCTTTCTCCGAAAACGAGGTTCGATTGTGCGGGTATGATGGGGCCGTGGGCGACGGCGACCATGGAACGAGCATGCTCCTCGGGTTCTCCCAGGCGCAGAAAAGCGTGGAAGCGGGCCCTCCTGCCGATATCGGGCAGGTGTTTCGCCACTTGGGAGATGCGTTCATGGGGAACGTCGGCGGCGTAACCGGGGTGATCGTGGGATCGATGTTCTCAGCAATTGCGCAAAGCACGGCGGGTGCGCAGGAGCTGGGGACTGATGACCTGTGCCGGGCGTTCTCGGCGGGCCTGTCAGCGATGGAAAAGCGGGGAAAGTCGAAAGAAGGCGACAAGAGCATGATTGATGCCCTGTCACCTGCCGTTCGTGCCATGGCCGCGGCAGCCGAGAAAGGGCAAACCCCTGACGAATCGCTTCACCGTGCCAGCCAGGCCGCCGCGGAGGGCATGGACGCAACCTGCTCGATGGAAGCCAAAGTGGGACGTGGCCGCTACCAGAAGGACAAGGCAGTGGGCCACGTGGACGCAGGTGCAGCCTCGATCTCCCTGATCTTCGAGGTCCTTGCGCGCGCGGCACAGTAATCCGAATCGCCTCGCCAGGCCCTTATTATGCCGAGTAATCCGCTGCCGCAGCCTCCATGAGGAGGAAGAACGCCTGTCCTTCAGCGGCCGTTCCCGGGCGGTCGAAATACGGTGAGGAGCACACTCCCTGCACCAAGCCGAACTCATCGACCTTCTGTTGTGCTGCCTGTCTCATTTTTTTCGCATGCTTCTCATAGGAAGAATCAAGCCAGCCGCCCTTCATGCCGCGAAAGAGCACGTAGCTCAACATCTGGGCCAGGTTCGTCTCCACGAATGTGGACGGATCGTCGATCACGTCATGAAAGAGGCCGTCGTTTCTCATGTAGGAAAGGCAGGCGTCCATGCCCTCGCGCACCCAGCCGATAAGGGTCTCTCTTTCCTGCGCCATTTTTTCGGGAAGCGTCCTGATGACGCGCGTCATTCCCGCCAGCGCCCACCCGTTGCCGACACCCCAGAATGCCTTGCGCGTAAAAGCCTGGAGCCCGTCGTCCCAGATGTGCGACATGAGCTTTTTCTTCGCATCGATGAGCAGTCGCCGCATCCCCGCGATCTGCTTGATCGCCTCCTCGTGGTGCCCGGCCACGGAGAGGAAAGGGGGGGCCATGTAGAGGGAATCCACCCAGATCTGCGGCCTGTCGTGGAGGTGGTAGAGAATGCCTTCCGTGTTCCTCGGCGCCCTGAGAAGAAGCCAGTCGATCATCCTGGCTGCTGCATTCGCCAGGGCGCTGTCTCCCGTCATTTTTGCCGTTAGAAGGAGCGCTTCGCCCACGGAGGCCGGGTCGGTGACCGCGGTAAAGTTGCCCATTACGCCGAGTCGGCCGTCAGCCAGCTGCCGGCCAACCGCGTCCTTGGCAAAGAGCATCATGAGCTCCGAGTCTCCGGATTCAAGGAGGCTCTGCGCCGCAACACCCTGTTCCCACGAGTACCTCTGCATGGCAAGCAGGCCATACTTCACTTTCTGGCAGAGTCCAGACTGATTCAGAGCCATCGAGATCTCCTCCGTTGAGATTACCGCCTTATTTCCTCGTGTCAAGTTTTTTTTCGTGGTCCGGAAACATTTCAGTTTGACAACGTTTGCAAACCAGCAACAGACGTAAAATAATTTTTTTGTTGGGCAAATACTCGATTCCTGGGCAAGCGCTTCGGGCTGTACGACGAGAAACAGCCGGAAATCACGCGGAACCAGGAGTCGTGGGCACGGCAGGTGATCGCCTCCCTGGCCGATGTCGCTGATATCGATTTCCCTGGCGCGGCAAAGTCGCGCAAGCACGTCGAGCGCATAACGCGGGAGTTCAACTACAAGGGCTACGATAGCATTCTCGTGGTGATGCTGCTGTACAGCTCCGGTTTCCGCGTTGTCCAGGCTCTGAAGGAGAACACGCTACCAGCGGCACAAGATGATCGACTTCAAGCGGATCGACACGATCTCCGCGGAAATGATCGAGAAGCTGAATATCAAGCCCAAGAATATGCGCTACCTGGTGGAGTCGCTCTCTGGTGGCAACCAGCAGAAAGTGGTCCTGGCAAAGTGGCTGGCGCTGAATCCAAAGCTCCTGATTCTCGATGAGCCGACACGGGGAATCGACGTCGTCTCCAAGGAGGAGATCTACCGCCTGATGGAAAGGCTTGCCGCGCAGGGGGTGTCGATGCTGGTGGTCTCCAGCGAAATGCAGGAGGTCCTCGGGATCGCCGATCGGATCCTGGTCATGCACGAGGGAAAGATACGCGGGGAATTGCAGAAGGCGGATTTCAGCGAGGAAAACGTCGTCAAACTCTCAACCTGAGGAACATCCTGCGATGGACGGGGCTTTTCAGCCTGCTGAGTCTCGGTGTCGGGTTCGTCATCATGACGGGGGGCATCGATCTCTCGGTCGGCTCGATCGTCGGATTCATCGGCGCCGGCCTACTTCATCCGGATGCAGGGTATCCCCATCGTGCTGGCGCTCCTGATCTGCCTTGCAATCACACTCGCCATGGGTTTTGCACAGGGATTGCTCGTGGCCAAGCTGAAAATGGCTCCATTCGTCGTGACCCTCTGCGGTATGTTCATCTACCGGGGGCTCGCGCGATTCTTCATGCACGATATCCCCAGGGATACGGCAATGGCTTTGAAGGCTTGAAGTTCCTCGCCAACGGTCGTGTCCCCTTGTGTTTCTGGCCTGCCGACAGGATACCACCGTTCAGCGGCATCGGCACCGATCGGCTCACGCGACTCCCCGCACCTGTATCCGGATCTCCGCGCGGTGGTCAACGGCCTGCTGGAAATCACAGACGTGAAGAACGTCGCACGGCAGATCAACCAGTTGGTGGTGAGGACGGCCGAGGGGTCCTGAAAAGCCTGGTAGCCCTGCGGGTCAGCAGACCCTGCTGTGATTCTGATTGCAGGGCCGCAGGCTTTCTCGATACATTTGTTGAACTATCCTGGCGAGAAGGAGGTTCTTCAAATGATGCTTGACTGGAATGAGTATCAGAAGCAGCTTCAGACGACAATTGCGGAGATTGGAAGGATAAGCCCAGAGATCGTGAGGGGATATCGGACCCTCGGGGATGCGGGCAAATCGACAAACACGCTTGATCCAAAGATAAGGGAGCTGATTGCCGTCGCTGTTGCCGTTACGCGTCAGTGTGACGGCTGCATTGCCGTGCATACTGACGCAGCCCTTAAAAACGGAGCCTCGCGTGAAGAAGTGACCGAAGCTCTCGGCGTCGCGATCGCAGTCAACGCTGGTGCTGCCCTGATCTATTCCTCACGGGCTCTTGACGCGTTCTCTTCGAAACAAGCAGCAAAAGATTCGGGGGGTGCTTCAGGGACATGAGCCAGCTGATTGCGAGGACCGCCGGGGGAGCCTGAAAAGTCCGGCAGGGCCTCGGCATAGAGTCGACCGAGTCGCTCCATAGCTCCAGTCAACGTTCCAGTTTGGAACGAATGACATGGTTTTCAACGAGAATGCCAGCTCAATTCGCGGTTTTTCTGCCCCCAGAAAGGCTATCGACTGAAGCAGAACCACATCAGTTATTGGTTTTCAAATGATTCCATGAGATTAACAACAAAAATATCCAAGAATTCCATCACGGCACGGTCTTTGCACCAAGGTACTTGAGTTTCCCCAGTTTAATGACTTCAGAAGCTCACAACATTCGCAGGCGCTCGGAGGAGGAAGTACATGGAGGACTCAAGGTGGGCAGGCAATAGAAGAGGCGCAATCGAACAATTCGATCTTGTCATGTGGACGCGCGCTCAAATCCAGACGGCCATCGAAGAAGGCGCTGATTTCAACGTGCGCGGTTCCGATAGCATGACGCCTTTGATGTGGGCGTCGATGTTCAACCGGGATCCAGAGGAGATCAAATTGCTTGTGAAGGCGGGCGCAGAGGTGAATGCCCGCGATGATTATGGATTCACTCCTTTGATGTTTGCCGCGGAGTTCAACCAGAACCCGGCCGTGATCTTGACTTTGCTGGAAGCGGGAGCTGACGCAAACGCCAGGGATAATGCGGGAAACACGGCATTTGAGAACGCTCGGAACCGCAGGACTCTCCAGGAGACGCAGGTCTTGTCGACACTCGAGCAATTGACTGACGCGGAGGAAGTTTTTCAAGAAGACTTCGTGATCCAGATGACCCGGGAGGATTTGTGAAAAGGGTCTTTGTCCTGACAGTGGTGCTCATTTCAATGACCATGCCGGCTTTCGCCCAGTGGCGATTTGACATCGGTATCGATATGCCGCTCGGGGTCACCATGACGATGGGAGGCAACACAATCTCGAGTTTCCTTTCCATCCCTGACCTTGGATTCTGCTACTAGTGGAATAGCGGCAATTTCAACCTGGGTCTTGGAGTCAGAGCTTTTACTCTTCTTGTCGAGTCAGGGCTGTGGCCGAATGCTTTTGCCGAGTATAGCGTCGGTCCCGTGGTGATCGAAGCCCAGATAGGGGAGCATTTTTTGCCTTGCTAGGGGCTTACAACAACATGGCTTTGGGAATCGTGCTCATTCCCGACATCTTGGCGTGGTTCAGAATTGGGAAGACTGGCGCATTCAGAGTCGGTGGCGGATTCATCGCTCTCTACGCGCCTTACATGATTGGCAATACGGTGCCAGCTCTTTTCTACCTGGGAGGCAAAGTGGCTCTCGAGCTGTGAAAGGTTGAAGGGGCTTTTATCAGCGCCCGATTGGGTGCCTTACAAATCCATTCCAGTGCCGAGTTCCGACACAATCTCTCTCGCTCACGACTCGCTTCTCTCTCCGAAAAGCGGGCGCAGCTTCTCGACGGCATTATGAATGGTGACCGATGCCTCTGCGTCGTGAAGTTTGTCGTATCGCTTCGCCGCTATCCACAAATCCCGCAGAGCATCTCGATTCGAGAGCAACAGGAGACCGATGTCAACTCTTGGGCCGCCCCTCGTGATGAGTCGTGTGTCCTTCTTTAACTTTTCGGAAAGCTCATCATAGAGGCTCTTCATGGCTTTCCCTTCCTCCAGGCGACAGCTGCCCAACTCAGTCCCTTTGAGTCGCACTTTCTGGAACGCGATTTAGGTCTGCACGCATGGAGTTCAGCAAGTCATTTGCCTGCGATTTTTTTCCTCTTGGCTTCTATGCTACCTGTCTTGACGACGACCTTCACAGCATCTTCCATCGGGTCTTTGAAGGGCACCTCGATTCGTAGCAGGCCATGCTCGTAGGTCGCTTCCGCTTTGTCAGGTTTTACGGCCCAACCCAAAGCCAAGGATGCAACATACTCGATGTCCCTTGCTAGTGCTGACAGATGGACACTGTCTTCTAACATCTTGAGATCGATGGTATCCGCTGGCGCTCCTGGGATGGCGAACTCCACTATAAGCTTGCGGTTCTCCGAGTCAGCATATGCCACATTGTCAGGGGCAACCTTCATTCGATATTCGGGCATCTATGTACCCTCCTTTTTGATATGAGATACAATGTAAGCATAGTAAGGGTAAAAAGATAGAATTTCGATTCCTGGGGCCGACCCAGGGTTGGCAGACGACTCCCTCCCAGTCGATCCTCACTGGCGCAGTCGACCGCGAGCGGTTCTTTTTGCTGATCTATGCTTTTCTTGGTGTGTTATACTGCCCTTTGGATGGACCTCCATTGGAATGGCGGGCAGGGCTATTACGCCACTGTAGTGGAGCATGGAGGCCAAAGGAGACCTCGATGAAAGCGAAAGTGGGTTTATGGATTGACCACAGGAAAGCGATTATCGTAGCCGTCACTGACAAAGGAGAAGAGATAGGACTCGTGATATCTGCGATTGAAAAACAGGCCCGTCGTTCTCAAGGTTCGCGCCATATAGGTCCCTATGAACCACAACAGGTACCGGCAGATGACAGTCGGCAGAAAGCTCTTACGGGACATCTCAACATCTACTACGGCGCCGTTATTGCAGGCATTCGCGATGCGGAATCCATTCTGATTTTCGGTCCGGGTGAGGCAAAGGGCGAACTGAAGAAGCGTCTTGAAAGAATCGATCTTGGCGGACGCATCATGAGTGTAGAAACAGTCGACAAAATGACGGACCGCCAGATTGCGGCGAAAGTCCGACGGTACTTTGCCGAATAGCATTCAGGGATACCCCCAAGGTGAGCTTGCGGAGAACGCACAAAGCGCTTGCCGCAGCTGTCGAGCAGCCCCGTATGAGAAGTCTTCATAATGTTTTAGCAACATCCATAGGTCGGGGCTAGGAATTGAAACCTCATATCCCCCTATGCGTTGGTGATGGGGTTTGCGCAGAACTGCTGCGTTTCGGACCGCTATGCAGCGGTTGAAAAGCAATTGGCGCTCGCTGAATCGACGTAACGGGCCGAATTCGGTTTCCTCTATGGGCCGGTAACCGCGACAACCGCGGTACCATGGGGCTGTTTCCCTGCGCTGAAAGGCGAGCCACGTATCGCTGATAGTGCTCCGGTGCGCGGGTCGATCAGGTAAGCGGAAACGTTATTGCTGCCGTTGTTTGCAACGAAGACAAACTTGCCTGCAGGGTCTAACGCGAGATTGCGGGGATGTATCCCCGCGGTGAAAGGCGAGCCGGGTATCAGTGAAAGTGCTCCGGTGCGCGAGTCGATCAGGTAAGCGGAAACGTTATTGCTGCCGTTGTTTGTAACAAACAGAAATTTGCCCGTCCGGTCTACTGCAGCGCTATAGGGGTCTGACCCGGTGGTGAAGGGCGAGCCGCCTACAGCTTTTAACGCGCCAGAGTTCGGGTTGATTGTGTAGGCAGAGACGTTATTGCTGCCATTGTTTGTAACAAATAAAAACTTGCCCGTCGGGTCTACGGTAGCACCGTAGGGGCTTGACCCGGCGGCGAAGGGCGAGCCGCCTACAGCTTTTAACGCGCCAGAGTTCGGGTTGATTGTGTAGGCAGAAACGTTATTACTGCCGCTGTTTGCAACGTAAACCCTGCCCGTCGAGTCCACATTCATGCCAAAGGGTCTGACTCCGGAAGCAAAGGGGGAGCCGCCTATTGGTGTGAGTGCCCCGGTGCTTTGGTCGATGGTGTAAGCTGAGACATTATTCCTGCCGGCGTTTGTAACGTAGAGGAACTTCCCCGTCGTCGGGTCTGCCGCGATGCCTATGGCGTAGGAGTTCAATTCAGCAGTGAAGGGTGAGCCGCTTACCGCTTTCAGCGCGCCAGTGCCCGAGATGATTTTATAGGCATAGATGTAATTGCTTCGCTCGTTTGTAACGTAAAGAAACTTGGCTTTCGGGTCTACCACGGTGTTTAGGGGCATCGACCCCGCGGTGAAGGGCGAGCCGCCTGCCGAGGCGAGTGCCCCTGTGCTCAAGTTAATCGTATAAGCAGAGACAGTAGCGCTCCCGTTGTTTGTGACGTAAAGGAAATACTGTGTTGTCTGTGCATGCGCGGAAACCGCAAAAAGGACCGCAAGAACTGCTACTGCGACCATTTGCCTTTTCATTTTGTTCCTCCAAAACATTTTAAGCAAAGATTGCTTCCAAGAAAACAAGATCTGCAACTTATCCATCAGTGTATGTTCGTTCGGCCAGATGTCAACGACACAATTGCAACACCGTTTTTCGCAGGAAGTGGTTTGGGACACCTAAAAGGACATTGATTAAGCCAGACGGCCGGCCTGACGTCTTCGTGCTGGCGACTGGGCGGCAAGCGTCGAGGCGATGCTGTACTCCGATTATAGTGTTTAGCAACATCTCCATAGCTCGGGGCTGGGAATTGAAACCTCTTATCCCGCTCGGCGTTAGTGATGAGGCTTGCGTAGACTGCTGCCTTTCGGAATGCCGGGGAGCGGCAAGCCCGCGGCAACGCGAGGAGGATCATGGGAACAGCCGTCTTCAGCCGGTAAAGGACCGAGCCCAGCGAAAGCCATCACTTCGTTTGATTTCCCGAGCCTTAACGTGACGTGCACCATCAATGAGGCCGATCATACGATCACCTGCCAAGTGCCACTAAGCACGAATGTGAACGGTCTGATCCCATCGATAACTCAGACCGGTGTCAGTGTCAGCCCAGCCTCAGGCGTCTCTTGGAACTTTTCGACCCCGGTGATATATACGGTTACTGCCGCTGACTCGACGACGCAGGCATACGTGGTTACTGTCAGCAGAATCTTTGCCGACAACTTTAATAGGACAAATACTCAAAACATCGGCAATGGATGGGAGCCGTACGGAAATGTCTTGGTATTACCGGGACCATTGCCATTTTAAACAATAAAGTCGAACTCGCTATATCCAACGCGAATCCTAATGATCAGCCTTATCTTGGCGTGGCAAAGACTGCAGCATTCAGCGGTGATTTAAGGGTTGGGGTTACAGTTGGCTTTGAAACGGGCTCACCCCTTTTTGGCTTTTTCTTTCAGGACGCGGATTTTTCACATCTCTTTGTACTGACGATTGGTCCTGGTTATCTCCTTTTTAACACTGAGCAATGAGAGCAATTGGCCGTTCAGAATGCACCCGGATTGGCTGCAAACGGCAAGAGCTATCGTATTCAAATTTCGAAGACAGGTGACCAGTGGACCGCAACGGACACTGTTACCCTGGAGATAGCAACGGTTCCATGCGTTTTCAGCAGAGATAGCAGCTTCGGGAGCTTTGGCATTCTAAACCAGCCCTATCAGAGTGGAAACAGGACTTTCAATATCGATGATTTCTCTATTCAAGTGCCTTAGCCCGTCCATCAATAGTTTGTCAACTGTAGTCCCGCGAGGGCAATCCTCGCCGGACTGCTTATGTATTTGAGCGGGTTCTTGAGGGGGCTTTCCATTTCCTTGTAATATAAAGACTCTTGTACAGCGCCCGATGGGAATCGAACCCACTGCTCCAGCTTGGAAGGCTGGGGTATTACCGTTATACGACGGGCGCAAAATGCGAAACCAATCTACCAGCGGGGAGGGTGAAACGTCAAGCACGCGCGGTACCCCGCGCGCCGTCAGGAGGCCCGCAGGTTGTGCCGCTGCATCCTGGCAGGCTATAGTCCAAGCTCGAAAACAGGGGACCAGGAGGCGGGGGATGGGGACGCGGGGCGAGGTTTTTTCCTCGAAGGCCGACACGGCAAAGCGGACGTATTTCTTCAACGTGAAAGAGAACAGGCTGGGAGACATATTCTTGAACATCGTCGAGACAAAGAAGGACGGCGGGAGTCAGTTCGAGCAGGAGCGCAGGCAGGTGATCGTTTTCAAGGAGGACCTTGCCGTGTTCATGAACGGGCTCGACGCGGCGGTCAAGTTCATCAAGGGGAGCTGACCCGGAAAGACCTGCGTTGTATCCGCGACGGCCCTATCCGGAGCACGATTTTCCTGTGCTCGGCGGTAGGGTAGCCCTTGTGCTTCTCAAAGAGGTACTCGGGCTCCTGCGGGGCATACTCTTCCATCCACGCGTCCCGGGCAGTCTTCGCAAGGATCGAGGCCGCCATGATCTCGGCGACGATCGAATCCCCGTGCACGACCGCCGTTGCAGGGATCCCGCAGGCGGGACAGAACTGCCCGTCGACGAGAATCCTATCCGGCTTGATGCTCATGGCCTCTATGGCGCGGGTCATGGCCAGGAGCGTGGCCTGGAGGATGTTCAGCTTGTCGATTTCTTCGTGCGTTGCCCACCCGATTCCCCAGGAGATCGCCTCAGCCCGGATAGTGACCGCCGCGGTATCCCTCTGCTGCCGAGTGAGCGCTTTGGAATCATCGAGGATCTCCCTGGGGAACTCCCAGGGCAGTATGACCGCCGCCGCGCAGACGGGCCCCGCGATAGGGCCTCTGCCCGCCTCATCGACGCCCCCGACAAGCCCCCTGGGCATCCAATGCCCTCCTTCCTGGCATATTTGGCCCCTTTCGGGGCATTTCTGACCTTGCGTGATGGAACGAAACGCCTTGACCGGCCCCCCGATTGGGTGTTAACTACGCCATAGTAACGCATATCGACTGGGAGCGGAAGTGTTTCTAAAGACTCTCGAGATCTTCGGATTCAAATCCTTCGCGGACAAGGTTCAGATAGAGTTCTCCGACGGCGTGGCGGCCCTCCTGGGCCCCAATGGCTGCGGCAAGAGCAATGTCGTGGACGCAATGAAATGGGTCCTCGGCGAGCAATCATCGAAGTCCCTGCGCGCTGAAAGCATGCAGGATGTCATCTTCGCCGGCAGCGAAACGCGCAAAGCGCTGAATGTTGCCGAGGTCAGCCTTGTCGTGTCCAACCAGGACGAGGTCCTGCCCCTGGACCTGCCCGAGGTATCGATCAAGCGAAGGCTGTACCGCTCGGGGGAGAGCGAGTACTTCATCAACGGCAACGCGGTGAAGCTGCGCGAGGTGCGGGAGCTCTTCTTCGATACCGGCATCGGCAAATCCGCCTATTCCATCATGGAACAGGGCAAAATCGACCAGCTTCTCTCCACCAAGCCCGAGGAGCGCCGCTACGTTTTCGAAGAGGCGGCCGGCATCACCCGCTTCCGCGTCCGCGGCCAGGAGGCGGAGCGGAAGCTGGAAAAGACGCAGGAGAACATGCGTCACGTCGAGGGGATCCTCGAAGAGGTCCGCCGCAGCTACACCTCCCTGAAGGCCCAGGCGGAAAAGGCAGAGACCTATCGGACGCTGAAAGAGCAGATCTTCGAGGTCGAGCTTGAAATCCAGCTCCTGCGCCTGAAGGGGCTGCTGGAAGACAAGAAGAAGCGGGAAGGCCGGCTGGAGGAGAAGGGGAAGACCCGGGAGGAGATATCCCGTTCCATCGGCGCGGTGAACGACTCCATCGCCCAGCAGGTTGACCTGGTCAACTCCATGGAGTCGCAGCTTGTGGAGTCCCACAAGAAGCTCTACCAGCTGGACATGGAGAAGAACACGCGGGCAAGCCAGATCCGCATGTTCCGCGAGCGCATCACGGAGCTGGAGCGCAATATCGAGGCTGACGCGGTGCGGGAGAAGAACATCCGCCGCAAGGTCTCCGAGATGGACAGCGAGTCCGAGCGGCAGAAGACGGTGCTGGGCGAGCTGGGCACGCGCATCGGGGAGACCGAGAGCAACATCGAGGCTTTCACCGTCGATATCGACGGGTTCAGCAGCCGGGTGCGGGCCAACGAAGAGGAAGACCGCGCCAATGGCGGGAAGATCCAGGGTCTCGAGGCGGCCATCGAGGAGCTGCGCGTGGCGTTGCGGGCAATCACGGAGGACATCGTCACCCAGCTGGATGCCCGGTTGAAGGAGATGGGGTATTCTGCGGTCGAGCGCCGGAGGGTCGAGGATTCCATCGTGGAGACCCTCCAGAGCCTCCGCATCCAGCTCGGGGGCAAGGTGACGCTTCTCGAGGATGCGGCGGGGGCGGAGACAATAGCGCGCGCGGAGCGCGAGAAGCTGGTGCAGAATACCCTCGGCGTGCTCAAGGGATCCATGGAGAAGCTGGAGACGCTGGAGAAGCTCTTCGAGCGGTACAAGACCTTTGCTCCTTCCTTCCTCGACGAGTTCCTCGCGCCGGAAGGCATCATCACGCGCAAGCGCGATATCGATGAAAAGATCAACGAGAGCGCCGCGGGCATTGCGCGGCTGCGCCAGAGAAACGAGGAGCTTGCGAAGGAGAATGCGGTCCTCCGCGAAAAGATCGACGAGTATCGCAAGACGCTGGAAGGCCTGCGCGTGAACCTGGCCCGCCTGCAGACGCAGAGGAGCGGCATCGAGCAGGAGATTGCCCGCCTGGGCCGCGAACGGACGGAGCAGGAAGCCCTGCTGAAGGAAGTCGGGCTGGAAATCGAGGAGACGCGCACCCGGGTCAACGAAACGCAGGAGCGGATCACGACCACCGAAAAGGAGCGCGCGCAGATCGAGGAGCAGGAAAAGACGGCGCGTGCTGCCCTCTCGGGGCTGGAGGGGGAGATTTCCAGCAGGAACGAGGAGCTGGTTTCCAAGGAGGCCGAGCTGAAGCAGAAGAATGCGCTGCTGGCCAAGGCCCAGTCGGAGATCGAGAAGATGCAGATCGAGGTCACCGAGATCCGCACCGAGATCAAGGACCTCCACGCGAGCTTCACGGAGAGATTTTCCCGTGACCTCTCGGAGTACGAGACCCGTATCCCCGACCTGCAGCCCAACCGTGACCTGCGCCCCCGTCTGGCGGAGCTCCGCGAAGAAATGCGCAAGCTCGGTCAGGTGAACCTCATGGCCCCTGAAGAGTTCGCCGAGGTCAAGGACCGCTTCGACTTCCTTACCGGTCAGCTTGCCGACCTCACGCGGGCGAAGGAAGACCTGAAAAAGGTCACCACGGAGATCCGCACGGAGTCCACCGAGCTGTTCCTCGATACCTACAACAAGATCAAGAAGAACTTCCATACGATTTTCCGCAGGCTCTTCGGCGGCGGCCGCGCAGAGCTCCACCTGGAGAACCCGGATGCGCCGTTGGAGTCAGGCATCGACGTTCTCGCGCAGCCGCCAGGGAAAAAGCTGGAAAGCATCAATCTCCTCTCCGGCGGTGAACGCTCCCTCACCGGCGTTTCCCTCATGTTTGCCATCTACATGGTGAAGCCCTCTCCTTTCTGCCTCCTGGACGAGATCGACGCGGCGCTGGACGAGGAGAACGTGGGCCGGATGACGAACTTGTTGAAGGAGTTCTCGAATCATTCCCAGTTCATCATCATCACTCACAACAAGCGGACCGTTGCCGGTGCCGACGTGCTCTATGGCGTGACGATGGAGGAGTCAGGGGTATC
>JBEKVA010000007.1:0-24569 GCA_049514475.1 Spirochaetia bacterium | reverse complement strand
AACCCATTCCCTTTTCCCCCGTCAGCCGTCTGGACACGGCGATGGGGAACGGTAGTCCCGGGTAAGATTCTTGGATGAGGCAAATCAGGTCCTTGGGTTAGAATTCTGGTGAGGCAACGCGGCAGCTCGACGAGCGCAGGTCCCGGCGCTACTATGAGCCATGCAAACCATCGAAGCAGTTGTCGGCTCGGCCCCTGACGGAAAGAAGCTCCGCCGCTTCACACTCTCCAACACGCGCGGCATGCGCGTCAGTGCGATCAGCCTGGGAGCGACCCTTGTCGAGGTGAGCGTCCCCGATCGGGGGGGCGCGGCGGCGAATGTCACCCTCGCGCATGCCCCCCTGGAGCGCTACGCGCGCAACAGCGAGTTCTTCGGGTGCATTGCCGGGCGCTTTGCCAACCGTATTGCCGGCGGCCGTTTTTCCCTGGATGGCAGGGACTACACCCTTGCGCGCAACAACGGGGACAACCACCTTCACGGGGGCGAGCGCGGGTTCGACAGGGCGAGCTGGAATGCCAGGATCATCAGGCGCGCGGATGCCGCGGGAATCCGCTGGACGCATACCAGTCCTGACGGGGACGAGGGCTACCCCGGGACGCTGAAGGTCACGGTCGACTACGTGCTGACCGAGGACAACACCATTTCCTTCGAATACTGGGCTGTCACCGACAAGCCCACCCCGGTGAATCTCACCAACCATGCCTACTGGAACCTTGCCGGTGCCGGCAGCGGAACCATCCTTGCGCAGGAGATCGCGTTCAACTGTCCTTTCTACCTGCCCGTCGATGCCGGGGCCATCCCGACCGGCGAGGTGCTGAAGACCGCGGGCACGCCGTTCGATTTTGCCGCTGCCAAGGCCATCGGGCGGGACATCGGGGGGGTTCCCGGCGGCTACGATCACTGCATGGTGATTGCGAAGAACGCCGGTGTCCTGGGGCTCGCCGCCACGGCACGGGACCCCGCCAGCGGCCGCTCCATGCAGGTATGGACGACCTTGCCGGGGGTTCAGTTCTACACGGCGAACTTTCTAACGGGGAACCCCTATCCACGCAACGCCGGCTTCTGCCTTGAGACGCAGTTGTTTCCGGACAGCGTCAACAGGGGGCACTTCCCTTCGTGCATCCTGCGGCCGCGGGAAACCTTCCACCACCTCACGGTGCACAAGTTCTCCGCCTGAGGGGCGCCGGCAGCCGTCTCGCGTAGGCCGCCGTCTTCCCGCGGCTTGATCATCGCGGGCGAAGCGGCTACGGTGACGCGCATGAAGGCCCTCGTGCTGAGCAGGGACACGCTGCTCGAGTTCAAGGACGTGCCCGATCCGCAGCGTCCCGGCACTACGTGGGCGCTGATCAAGGTGGCATTCTCCGGCATCAGCAACTCCGACATTCATCGCGGGTTCGAGGGCGGCGCGTACCACTACCCGCTGGTCATGGGTCACGAGTTTTCGGAATTCGTTGAGGAGCCCACGGAAGGGGCCGACGTCTTCCGCCGCATCATCGAGCGCAGGGAATTCTTCAACAAGGTGGTATTCGTTCCATGAAAGTGCACGTGGGCGTGAAAAGTGACCCCATCGAGAGCCGCTACAGCTACGAATGGCTGTTCGATCTCATGCGCGGCCTGGGGCTGAGCAGGATACAGATGGGGACAACGTACAACACCTTCCATGCGGAGGACGAGTATTTCCGCCGGCTGCGCAAGAGCGCGGAGAAGCGGCAGGTCAGAATCTCCAGCATCTTCTCCGCGCGCCGCGAGCTGGTGGGGTTCGGCAGCGGAGACCCGCTTCTTGAGAAGGCGTCGTTCCAGGGGTGGAAGAGGCTCATCGAGGTCGGCGCCCTGCTGGGCGCGGACACCGTGGGGTCGAACGGCTTCTTCCTTCTGAGGGACAGGCCCGAGCTGCGCCAGACGGGCGTAGACACGTTCCTGAAAAACATCAAGCTCCTCCTGCCCCTTGCCAGGAAGGCAGGGCTGAAAGCGCTCACCGTCGAGCCGATGTCATCGATCTACGAATACCCGTCGACCCCCGGGGAGCTGGGCACCCTCTTCGACGCCCTCGCCCCGTTCCTGGCGGAACATCCGAAAACCACCGTGCCCCTCCTGCTCTGCTCCGACATCTCCCACGGCGTGGCGGATGCGGAGCGGAAGGTCGTCTACGACAACTGGAGCCTCTTCGAGCAGCAGATACCCTGGATGTGGGAGTTCCATTTCAAGAACACGGATGCGGCCTTCGATGCGACGTTCGGGTTCGCCCCGGCCGATCGGGCACGGGGCATCGTGGACCTTCCGCGCCTGAAGGCCCTCATCGACGGCAATGCGGCCCGCTTTCCCGTGAAAGAGATCACGGGATATCTTGAGATCAACGGACCCAAGACGGGGCGGGACTACCACGACGGGAGGCTGGAAGGCGCGCTCGTGCAGTCCCTGGAGGCCCTGAAGGCGGTGTTCGACGGGAAGGAGGAGTCGCGATGATCGACATCAGACAGCGCGAGGCGTGGCTTGTCACCGGCAGCCAGGAGCTCTATGGCAAAGAGACCCTGGAGAAGGTTGCCGAGCATTCGAAGGAGATCGCCAGCGGTCTCAGCTCCGCCGGCACGTTGCCGGTCACGGTGGTGTTCAAACCCGTCGTGACGTCCCCCGCGGGGATCCTCGAGCTGTGCCGGGAGGCCAACGCGGCGAAGAACTGCATCGGGCTGATCACGTGGATGCACACCTTCTCCCCGGCAAAGATGTGGATCGCGGGGCTCTCCGCGCTGAAGAAGCCCTTCGTGCACCTGCACACCCAGTTCAACAGGGACATCCCCTGGGCCACGATCGACATGGATTTCATGAACCTCAACCAGTCGGCGCACGGTGACCGTGAGTTCGGCTTCATGGGCACGCGCATGCGCCTGGAGCGCACCGTGGTCGTGGGGCACTGGAAGGACAGCGAGGTGCAGAAGGAGCTCGCCGTCTGGCTGCGGGCCGCCTGCGCCTGGCAGGACTCGCAGGGCCTGAAGGTGGCCCGGTTCGGGGACAACATGCGCGAGGTGGCGGTGACCGAGGGGGACAAGGTGGAAGCCCAGATCCGCTTCGGTTACGACGTGCATGGTTTCGGCATTGGGGACCTGGTGGAGCGCGTGCACGAGGTCACCGACGCCGAGGCCGAGACGCTGATGAAGGACTACGATGCCCAATACACGGTGGCAAAAGAGCTGCGGGCCGGCGGGAATCGGCGCGCCGCGCTGAAAGAGGCAGCCCGCATCGAGCTTGGCATGCGGCATTTCCTGGATGCCGGCGGCTTTGGCGCGTTCACCACGTGCTTCGAAGACCTGCACGGCATGGCGCAGCTCCCCGGGCTGGCGGTCCAGCGGCTGATGGCGGACGGGTACGGCTTCGGCGCCGAGGGAGACTGGAAGACGGCGGCCCTGGTGCGGGCCATGAAGGTGATGGCGGCGGGGCTTCCCGGCGGCACCTCCTTCATGGAGGACTACACGTATCACCTCGACGGGTCGGGCATGAAGGTGCTCGGCGCCCACATGCTGGAGGTCTGCCCCTCGATTGCCGAGGGAAAGCCCGGCCTGGAGATGCAGCCGCTGGGCATCGGGGGCAAGGATGACCCGGCGCGCCTGGTGTTCACCGCCGCTGCCGGCGCCGCGCTGAACGCCACGGTGATCGACATGGGGACCCGGTTCCGCATGGTGGTCAACGCGGTGGATGTCGTGGCACCCGACGCCCCCCTTCCGAAGCTGCCGGTGGCACGGGCCCTGTGGGTCCCCCGACCCGACCTGAGGGTGGCAGCGGCGGCCTGGATCCATGCCGGCGGCGCGCATCACGCCGTCTTCAGCCGCGCGCTGAGCGCCCAACACCTCGAGGCCTTCGCCGGGATGGCCGGTATCGAGTTCCTGCTGATCGACGAGAAGACCGACCTGTCCCAGTTCAGGAAGGAGCTGCGCTGGAACGCGGCCTACTACCACCTGGCGGGAGGGGTGTAGTCTTTCCGCACCAAGGGAGGATTCAGAATGAGCGGCAGAGAAGAGTTGAAAGGGAAAAACGTCCTGGTCACCGGCGGGAGCCGCGGAATTGGGCGTGAGGTTGCCCGTGCCTTTGCAAAGGCAGGGGCAAACGTGGCGCTGAGCTACCTCAACAGCGAAAGTGAGGCGCACAGCCTTCTCTCCGAGCTGAAAGGCTGCGGCGTTCGCTGCATCGCGGTTCGTGCCGACGTGTCGAAGGGGACCGACGTCCAGCGCCTGATGCAGACGGTGCAGGACGGGATGGGCAGCGTACAGGTCCTCGTCAACAACGCGGGTATCTCGAAGCCGCAGAAGCTGGACGAGATATCGGAAAAGGACTGGGATGAGCTCATAGGGACGAACCTGAAGTCCGCCTTCCTGGTGACCCAGGCCGCGCTTCCCGAAATGCGCTCGAACCACTGGGGAAGGATCATCATCATGTCCTCCGTTGCCGCCCAGCTCGGCGGCGTGGTCGGGCCTCATTATGCGGCATCGAAGGCCGGGCTGATCGGCCTGGCGCACTCATACGCGGCGTTGCTGGCCAAGGAAGGCATCACGGTCAACGCAATCGCCCCCGCCCTCATTGCAACGGAGATGGTGAGGCAGAACAAGAATGCCCGCGCCGACCTGATTCCCGTTGGCAGGTTCGGCACGACTGAAGAAGTCGCCGACGTTGTCCTGATGCTTGCCGCGAACGGTTACATGACCGGCCAGACCGTCAATGTCAACGGCGGCTGGTACATGAGCTGAGATTCACTTCCCGCTGGGCAGCCCGAAGACCGCGCGCACCGCATCACGCACGCGCTCAACGCCGGTAAAGCCGCCGCCCTCGGGCTTCTCCTCCTGGGTGCCTCCCGGGCCGATCATGGTGTTGAAGCCCAGCTCACGGCATGCGCGCGCGCGCTTCTCCAGGCCTGATACCGGGCGCACTTCCCCCGTGAGACTGACCTCCCCGATCACCGCCAAGCCCCCGGGCAGCGGCTGGTTTGTCCGCGCCGAGTACAGGGAGAGGGCGAGGGGCAGCTCGACGCCCACCTCGGTGATGCGGATCCCGCCTGCCACGTTCACGTAGATGTCGTGCTCGGCAAGGTGCAGGCCGAGGTGCTTCTCCAGCACCGCCGCCATGCGCGCCACCCTGCCCGAGTCGACCCTGTCCGAGTAGATCCTGCTGATGCCGCTCTTTGCGGGGACCGTCAGCGCCTGGATCTCCACCAGGAGCGCGCGCGATCCCTCGAACACCGGCGCCACCGCGACGCCGGCGGGGATCTCGCCTTCACGTCGCGTGAGGAAAAGGCTGGACGCATCGGCAATCTCGGAAAGGCCGGTCTCGGTCATGCGGAAGAACCCGATTTCATCCACCGAGCCGAAACGGTTCTTTACTGCCTGGAGGGTGCGCACCTCGGCGCTCGCCTGCTCGAAGGAGAGCACGGTGTCTACCAGGTGCTCGACCAGCTTCGGCCCCGCGATGGTCCCTTCCTTGGTGACGTGCGCCACGAGCATCAGCCCCGCCCCGCGCAGCCGCGCCCACTCCACCATCTCCTGCGTGCAGATCTTGATCTGCGCCACGGTGCCGGGCAGAGCGTTGACCTCCCGCGTGTACAGCGTCTGGATGGAGTCCACGATGATGAGCATGGGCTTCACCTGCTCCAGCACCTGCATGATCGACGTCAGCTCGGTCTCCGCCAGCACCTCGATGCGCTCCGAGGAAACGGCGAGCCTGTCGGCGCGCATCCGCAGCTGCCCGGGGGACTCCTCGCCGGAGACGTACAGGCTCCTGCCGGGGGCGGCCACGCGGGAGGCAAGCTGGAGCATGAGTGTGGACTTGCCAATGCCCGGTTCGCCTCCCACCAGGACGGAGGAGCCGCGCATCAGCCCGCCGCCCAGGACGCGGTTCATCTCTGCGATGCCCGTGTCCATGCGCATGCCCTGCTTCGTTTCAATGGAAGACAGGGGGATGGGCAGCGCCGTTTTTCCGTCTTTCGGCGCGGCCCCGCGCGCAGGGGCCGGTTCCGCGACGCTCTCACGGAATGTGTTCCACTTGCCGCATTCCGGGCAGCGGCCCAGCCACTTCGGCTCCTGGTGCCCGCACCCCGAACATTCGAAAAGCGATCTCGACTTTGCCACTGGCGGTCCCCCCGTCCGAGAATAGGTGTCGTCCCCTGCGCTGTCAACGCACACCGTCAATGCGTGTCACCGTCAATGCGGCGGTTGCGCCTTCCTGCCGGCCCGTACTATGCTACGCGCACAGGACACCACGGTCAGATATGAAGGTCACACAGCCCGATTCGCGCACCATTCGCGTCCAGGACGACACGGGGGTCGTCTTTCACGTCCCTTACCGCATCTTCTGGAACGGCTTCGACCGTCAGGCGGAGAGCATCGTCCTGAGCGGCGGAGACACGAAGTCCGCCGGCAGCGAGGTACGCGCCTTCTTTCTGTTCGGCGAGGTGCGCGACAGGATCACCCAGGATGCCGCGGGCATCTCCCTGCAGCGGACATGGTCGGTGAAGACGCCCGGGTCAGGGTACCTGTCCATCGACGTGGAGTTCGACACACCGGCCGATCTGCGCTGCCTTTTCCCGGGGGTCCATGCCGCGCGGGGCGTGCCGGCGGCTCCCGTCTCCTTCCTTGGTGAGAAGACGAGCTATCCCGCCGCGCTGCTTCTCTCCCTGGGAAAGAAGGGCGTGCTGGTTTTCTCCCGGACAGCGGAGAACGAAGGGGTCAGGGCGGGCATCGGGATCAGCAGGACCGACATCGAGGATGAATCCCCCCGGCTGCGGGTCGAGCTGCGTTTCCCCGGCGTCGAGGAGCCTTCCGCCCGCGTCGGGCCCGGCCCGGACCATACCGAGGAGCCGATGGAGGTGGTGGTCGAATCCACCGGCAGCCTGGAGCGATCGCACGAGATCTTTTTCTCCTTTTCCCCGCGGGAGAACATCCCCCTGCAGGGCGCGGCAGCCGCCTTCTCGAGGCTCCTGCCGGCATTGGCAAAAAAGGCCCTTCCCGAGCCTTCGATCGACATCCCCTCGCTGCGCGAGGCGCTGCAGGGCCTGCTCGCCACGCACCTGTGGCAGAAAGGGGGTGTCACGGGGGTGACGGAGGTTGCCGGCGGCCCCCTCATTTCTTCGACGGCCGGGCTGGGAGCGGCCATTGCGGCGCGCAGGCTGTTCCCCTCGGACGACCGTCTTGGGGAGATCGCCCTGCAGCTTGCCGATTTCTCCCTCAAGGGGCAGCTCCCGACCGGGTTCTTTTTCGAGAGCTACCACCGCGCCAGCGGCGCCTGGCAGGGGGTTCGCGGCGAGCCCTCCCGCACGCTGCTCTCCGTAAGCCAGTCATCGCGCATCGCGGAGCTGCTCCTGGACCTGGCGGCAGACCTTGCCGCGCAGAAGCTGCCCCACGAGAAGTATTTCCTGGCGGCCCTTCGATTCGTCGATTTCTTTTTCGACGCGAAGGCGCATCTGCTCGTGCCGGGGAGCCTGCATGCGCCCCGCGACCGCACCCCCTCCGCGGCATCCGATGCGGCCCTCGGCGGGCTCGATCTTTTCTTCCCGCTGGCCCGCGTGCACACGTTGACGGGACGCGACCGTTACAAGAAGGGGATGGATGCCCTCGTGAAACGGTTTTCCGCCGTGAGCTGGGACGCGTTCCAGCCCCCGGTCTCCCGCGAGGGCCGCGGACCCGACTGCCGGGCGGCCCTCACTGCCGCGCGGCTGTTCGTCGAGATGCGCGCGCTGGGCTACAAGCCCGCCGAGCCGCCGGTGAGCACCGCGGCGGCGGCAAAGGCGCGCGCGGAGGAGAGCACCCGCCTGTTCGCCTCCCTGCTGGTCCCGTGGATCCGCATGCAGGGTGACGCGGGGGGGGCTTCGGCCTCCGGCTGTCTTACCGAATCCTTCGTACGCCAGCGGCTGCTGTACGCCGGCTACGAGACCTCCCTCATGCTCCTGAGACTCGGTGAGCTGACCCCCGAGAAGCCTGTCAGCTCACTCCTGAAGAACCTCGCGCGGCTGTGCCGGGACAGCGCCCGCCTGGCCCCCATCGGCACATCGTTCTTCCAGCACACCCACTGGGACGAGAAGGGAAAGCCCGCCGAGGGCAGGGGAAAACGCGGGCCGGTGGATGCGCGGCGTAGCGCAAACGAGCTGCTGGCCGGCCTGGGGATCGCGAAGGAGTTTCCGAAGCTCTAAAAGAATCGGCGTGCTATCGGAATGCGCCTGCCGGTGCCAAACGCCTTTGGGGACACCTTGAGCACCGGCGGGGCCTGGCGGCGCTTGTACTCGGCCTTTTCCACCATGTTTACCACCGAGCGCACCAGGGAGGCGGGAAACCCGCTGGCGGTGATTTCTTCAGCCGAGCGGTTCTCCACCAGGTACTTGGTGAGGATGGCATCGAGGGTCTCGTACGGGGGCAGGGAATCCTGGTCCGTCTGATCCGGGCGCAGCTCAGCCGAGGGCGGCTTGTCGATGATGGCCTCGGGGATGAGGTGCGCGCGCGCGTTGATCGAGCGGGCCAGGGCGTACACTTGCACCTTCAGCAGATCACCGATGACGGCAAGTCCGCCGCTCATGTCTCCGTACAGCGTGCAGTAGCCCGTGGCAAGCTCCGACTTGTTCCCCGTTGTGAGGAGCAGGGAATTGAACTTGTTGGAATAGGCCATGAGCAGGGTGCCGCGGATCCTCGCCTGGATGTTCTCTTCAGTGATATCAGGCTTCTTCCCTTCGAAGACAGGATCCAGGGTGTGCAGGAACGACCCGAAGATCTCCTCGATGGTGAGCACCTTCAAGGAGAGCCCGAGATTCGCCGCAAGCTCTCGGGCATCCGTCACGCTGCCCTCCGAGGAGTAGCGGGAAGGAAGCCCGAACACCTGCACGCGCTCCGGACCCAGGGCCTTGACGGCCAGCACCGTCACCAGCGCCGAATCGATCCCCCCGGAAAGCCCCAGGTGCACCCGCGTGAAACCGCACTTTCCCACGTAGTCCTTGATGCCGAGCACCAGCGCCTTTTCGATCTGGACGAGAGGATCCGCGGGCAGCGGCACCTCAGAGTGCTGCGCCGCCATGTCTATCACCGCCAGCTCCTCCTCGAATGCCTTGCCGATGAATATCAGCCTGCCGTCAGCGGAGCTGGCCATGGACTGGCCGTCGAAGATGATGTTGTCGTTGGCGCCCACCGTGTTCACGTACAGCACCGGCACCCCCGAGGTCTTCCCGATGCGCGTGATCAGGTCCCGCCTGATCCGCGGCATGTCCGGGTGAAACGGGGAGGCCGACGGGCAGAGAATGAGGGTGGCCCCGGCGTCAAGGAGCTCGGCAACGGGGTCCACCGGGTAGCGCAGTCCAGGCGCCGGCTCGGTTTCCCACCAGATGTCCTCGCAGATCGCAATACCGATGCGTTCCCCGGCAAAGGAGACGACGCTCCGCGTGCGCGCGGGCTCGAACCAGCGCGACTCGTCGAACACGTCGTAGGAGGGAAGAAGGGTCTTCGCCTGCGTGTGCAGTATCTTTCCGTCGGCAATGAGGGAGGACACGTTCAGCAGCCCCTTGCCCGACTGGCTCCTGTTGCGCTCCACGTATCCCAGCACCACGCCGATTCCCCGCGGCACCCCTGCCTGCACGCGCCGTAGCGCCTTCAGGGTCTCCTCCACGAACAGGTCGTATTCCAGGAGGTCCATCGGCGGGTAGCCGCAGAGGCACATCTCGGGGAAGACGACGAGGGCGCACCCGGCGGCGCGGGCCTCCTCGGTGAGCGCGATGATTTTTTCGCTGTTGCCCGCGAAGTCTCCGATGATGGGGTTGATCTGTGCGCAGCCGATCTTCATTCAGGGCTCCTCGGGAGAATCTAACAGGGAACGGCGGAGGCAGACAATCCACCGCGCCGCCGTCCCGCCGCGCACGATACCGTGGCCGCGCCGAATTGACCGGCAGTGTGCCGCGGGGGTACTATGGGACAAATGCCAAGAACCGTTCTCGTCTCCGAGGGAGATTCACCGCTGGGTGCAATCCTTGTGCGCCTTTTCCTCTCCCGGGGATCGCGCGTCATGCTGACCGTGGACAGGCCCCCGGCAGGGGAGGGCCGCCGCGGCGAGCCCGGCGCGGAGCGTGCCACCCTGTCGATCCCCTGGAACCGCAGGTCCCCCCTTTCGGCACGCACCGTTTTGCTCGATGCCGTCAATGCCTTTGAAGCCCTCGACGAGATCATCATTCTCGAGCCCTCCTGCGCCGCCCCCGCCCTCCTGGCGGAGACGGGGAGTGCGGAGATCGAGCGCGCGTTCGACGACGCCCGGGGCCCTGTCTTTCTTGCCCGCGAGGCCCTTTCTTATTTCCAGCGCCGCGGCGGCGGGATCCTCGGCATGGTGAGCGGCGGGCCCGCGGCGGCCCCGCTGGAGAGCGGCATAAGGGAGTGCTTTCGCGGGATATGCACCTCGCTGCTCGGCACGGGCGGCACCGGGGGGCTCATCGTGAATGGCTTCCAGTCAGGCGGGGTCCCGCCGGACGAGTACGCCGCCTTCATCGACAGGACCCTCGAGGAGAAGGGGAGAAAGATCTCCGGGCGATGGTTCACCTGCGCCCCGCGGGCGGGCTTCTTCCAAGGGATGATTCCTAAAAAAGCATAGACTCCATGAAGCGCGCCTGGAACTCCGGTTTTCCCCCCAGCTCGACAAACCGGGCATTGCGGGCCGCGCTTTCCGCTTTCCGCGCGTACTCGCGGGAAAGCAGCGCCATGATGGCCCCGCGCAGCGCCGCGTTTCCCACCACCTCCACCCGCGCCAGGTCCATGGTCGGGATCAGCCCGATGCGCATTGCCGCGCGCGCATCCAGTCCCGCGCCGAAATTGCCGGCAAGACGCAGCGCATCCAGCTGCTCGACGGCCACCCCGCTCACTGCGAGCAGGGTTTCCACGCCCGTGCGCACGGCGCCCTTGGCCAGCTGAAGCGTGCGGATGTCGCTCTGGGAGATGTAGACGCTGCGGTCCTCTGCGAGCGCGAAGGCCTGCTCGCTGCCCAGGGAGAACAGCCGGGGTCGGAGCGCCGCAATCGGGATTTCCGCCGGGTCGACCAGCCGGCCGGTGGCATCGATCACCCCGTGGTCGAGAAGCTGCGCGATGCCGGCAATCAGGCCGGTGCCGCAGAGGCCCTTCGGCGCCGCTGAGCCGACCACCTGCAGCGTGAGCTCACCGTCCGCGGCAAGGGTCACGTCGTAGATGGCGCCCTTCAGGGCGCGCATGCCGCAGGAGATCTGGGCGCCCTCGAAGGCGGGACCTGCCGCGGTGGAGGTGGCGAGCAGCTCTCCGCCGCGCGCCAGGACCATCTCTCCGTTGGTGCCGATGTCGATGGAGAGCGAGGTCTTTTTTTCCTTCTCGAGGTCCAGGGCCACGATCATGCCCACGGTGTCCGCCCCCACGTAGGCGGAGATCAGCGGCAGCGTCTCCACGTACCCATTCTCCTGGAACGTCCATCCATAATATCGCGGGGAGCTGCGCAGGGACCGCGCGGTCACCGGCACGTAGGGCACGCGGGTCAGCTCGTAGGGGTCGATACCATTGAGGATGTGGATCATGATCGGGTTGCCTACGACGACGGTCTTCACGACGTCCACGGCGGACACCCCGCACTCGGCGAGGATCTGCCCTGCTCCCTCGTCAATGGTGCGCAGCACGGCGGAGCGCACGGGGCCGCGATCGTCGTGAAAGCTCTGCGCCCGGGAGATCACATCGGCGCCGAATGCCACCTGCCCGTTGAGGTACGCCTTGCGCGAAAGGCGTGCGCCGCTTTCAAGGTCGAGGAGGGCGATGTCGACGGTTGTGGTGCCCAGGTCCACCGCAAAGCCATAGCTGCGGCCATCGGCGCCGCTGTCCAGCCAGAGAAATGTGTCCTCCTCGCACAGGGCCTCTGCCACCCAGCCGCCTTCGCGCAGGATCCGGGAGATGTGCTCGAGGGAGGGCGCATCAGGGGCCGCCGCGGTGATGCCGTGCTCGGCAAGACCCGCCTGGAGCCTCTCCCAGTCGGCGCGCTGGTCCTCGAGGGACGGCGCGGGGAGGGGGATCTTCAGGCGGCGCATCGTGCCGCCTCCGATTGCCATGGCGATGTCGGTGTCCCGCAGGCCCTGCTTCCAGGCCTGGCCGGAGAGCCTCCCCTCGGGGATGCTCACCGTGCAGTCCTCGGTGACGGGGAGCTGGCAGGCCAGCCTGATGCCGCCCGCATATTCGCTCTCCTTCAACCTTCCTTTTCCCGCGGCAGGGGCGGGGTCTACTGACACCCGGCACTGCCGGCAGGTTCCTTTTCCTCCGCAGGGATAGTCGAGGAGCACGCCGGCATTCTGCAGCGTGTCACGGAGCAGGACGCCTGCCGAAGCGGTCACGGAGATTCCCAGGGGCTGGATGCGGATCGTCGGCATAGAGCCGGATAGTACCGACGGTTGGCGCGCCGGGCAAGTGCCATGCAGCGGCAAACGGCCGCGAATGTCGCCAGGAGCGACGGCGAATGTCGCCAGGAGCGACCGGGCCCTTGACCCAGCG
Organism: Spirochaetia bacterium; assembly: GCA_049514475.1. Taxonomy (GTDB): domain Bacteria; phylum Spirochaetota; class Spirochaetia; order SZUA-6; family Fen-1364; genus Fen-1364. Next base: position 12,078 of record JBEKVA010000007.1, on the reverse strand, counting down.
CGGAGGACTCCGTACCGTTGGCCGCATGCAATCATTTTCTGTGCGCTGGCTTCGGCTGTTCGGACCGGTGATCCTTTTCGCACTCCTCGCCATGTCCTGCAGCGTCAACCAGACCATCATGATAAAGAGCGACGGCTCCGGCACCCTTGCCATGCGCGCCGATGTCTCCAAGCTCCTGCGCGACTACATCGGGAGCCTGTCGGAAGTGTCCGGCAAGCCGGCCCCTGCTGCCGGGGCGAACCTTTTCGATGCCGCGGCAATCAGGAAAGACTTCGAGACACGCAAGGGCCTCACGGTGAAGAAGGCCGTCACCCCCACGCCCACATCCTTCGATCTGGAGCTCTCCTACACCTCGATCCGCGACATCTTCGCCTCCGATGCGACGCTGAAGAACGCGGGCGTCATGACCTGGAGCGAGGAGGCCGGCAAAAAGACGCTGAAGCTGCACCTGGATCGAACGAACTACACCCAGCTTTCGGCGCTTTTCCCCATGCTGAAGGACCCCGCCATCGCGGGCCTGGGCCCGCAGGTCAACGATACGATCACCGACGCCGAGTACCTGGACATGATAAAGTTCTCCCTCGGGGATGACGGTCCGGGGCTTCTGAAAAAATCCTTCATCACCCTGACCATCGACCCTGAAGGGGAGATCATTTCCCAGAGCGGCGGCACGGTGAATGGCGGGACGGTGGTGTTCCGCATTCCCCTCATCCGCCTCCTGGTCCTCGACAAGCCCCTCGATTACTCGGTGAGCTTCAAGTAGCGTTCGCGCCGCGTGCCATGCGCCCGGCGCACCCCCGCTTTTCTTGACTTCGCAGGACCCGCTGATTAGCTTGTGACCGGAGAAAGAAAGCGGCGGGGAGGTGCCGGGACACCGGCGTGCCCCCCTGTCGGGAGAAACAAAACCGGGGTGAGCGTTACTTCGCCTCTTGAATATTCGGTTTTCTGCGTCGGGGCGAGCCATCACGGCGCCCCCCTGGAGCTCTTGGAGCGCCTGTCCATCCCCACTGAAACGCTTCCCGCGGCGCTCGCTCCCTTCGCCGTGCGCGGCGCCGACGGACAACGGCTCTGCGAAGGGGTCCTGCTTTCCACCTGCAACCGCACAGAGCTCTACGCTGCGCCCTGGGTGCCCCTGCAGAGCGTACAGGAATGCCCGCGCTTGGGCGGGCTGCCGCGGGGCATCGTGGAAATCTTCTCTCAAAGAAGCGGATTGACCGAGGAAGAGCTCGCTGCGCGCCTTTACCGCTACGATGGGTGGGCGGCGGCCGATCATCTGTTCCGTGTCGTTTGCGGCCTTGATTCCCTGGTTGTCGGGGAATCGCAGATCATCGGCCAGGTTGCCCGCGCGTACGCAGCGGCGCAGGCCGCGGGAACGGCGGGCGTGGTCCTCTCCACGCTGTTCCAGGAGGCGCTGCGCGGCGGCCGCAGGGCGCGGGCCCGCATCGGCATCGGCAGGAGCAGCTCCAACGTCGGCTCCATCGCCGTGGGGCATGCCGAGAAGCTCGCCGGGCCCCTCTCCGCGGCAGGGGTCGTCGTGGTCGGCACCGGGGAAATCGGCAGGATCGTCCTGGGAAGTCTCCGCGAGCGCGGTGTTCGGCGCATCGACATCGTCAGCCGCAGCGCAGAACGGGCCGCGGCCGCTGCCGAGCGCTGGGGCTGCAAAGCCCATGGCCACACCGAGCTGCCCGCGCTGCTGGACACCTGCGATGCGCTCATCAGCACGACGCGCGCCTCGGGTCCGCTCCTTGACGCTGCCCTGCTGGATGCCGCCATGTCACGCAGGGCGGGGCGACGGCTGCTCCTCATCGACATCGCTGTCCCGCGGACCATCGATCCCAGGGCACGGGGTATCGAAGGGGTCACTCTCCTGGACATCGATTCATTCAAGGCGGAACGCGAAGCCTCTCCACGCTCCCCCGAGATCCTGCGGGCCGAGAGTCTGATCGAGGAAGACCTCGCGGTGCTGAAGAGGAAGATGACGGAGATGGCCCTGCGGCCTGTCATCGGGGGGCTGTGGCGGAAGGCAGCCTCGATCCGCGGAGACGTGCTGGAGAGAACGCGGGCACAGCTTCCGCACCTTGATGAGCAGAGCTGGTCCCTGGTGGAAGACCTGGCTACCTCGCTGGTGGCGCGGCTCCTGCACGAACCTGCCACGCGGCTGCGCGCCGAGGCCGGCAACGGCCACGCGGCGGCATTCGCCGAGGCGCTGAGGGAGCTCTTCGGAGTGGCCGAGTGAAGAGATCGCCGCGGCCTGTTCGACCCCTTCAGGGCCAGCCGCGCCTGCGGCTGCGCCTGGGCACCCGCTCGTCCCAGCTCGCCCTCTGGCAGGCGCGGAAGGTGACGGCCCTGCTGTCGGCGAATGGCGTGGAATGCGAGATTGTCTCCATAGAAACACGGGGGGATGACATCATCGATCGTCCGCTGCCCGAGATCGGGGGCGAGGGGGTCTTTACCGAGCGTATCGAGCGTTCGCTGCGCTCATCGGACATCGACATCGCCGTGCACTCCCTCAAGGACCTGCCCGTCGAGGACGCCGATGAGCTGTGCATCGGGGCGGTCCTTGGCCGCGAGGAGGTGAGAGAGGTGCTCATCTCGCGGGAGGGACGCGGCCTTGCCGCCCTTGAGAGCGGTGCGGTGGTCGGCTCCAGCAGCACGCGGCGGCAGGCCCAGCTCCTTACGCTGCGGCCGGACCTCGTTGTCCGTCCCATCAGGGGGAACGTTGAGACGAGGATCAGGAAAGTAGAGGCTGGTGAATACGATGCCACGGTGCTTGCCGGAGCGGGGGTTCTCCGTCTCGGGCTGCAGGGCAAGATTTCCCAGTGGCTGAGGCTCCCGGATATTCTCCCCGCCCCCGGGCAGGGGGCAATCGCCGTGCAGTGCAGAACCGCTGACACGGCCGCCCGTGACGCCCTTGCAAAAATCGATGAGCATGCGCTGCACGCGGAGACTGACGCTGAGCGCGGGTTCCTCCGCGCGCTGGGCGGAGGATGTTCGGCGCCGGTCGGTGCGTTCGCGGAAATGAAGGGCAGCCGCCTGCGCCTGCACGGCAGGGTTTGCGCCCTTGACGGGAGCAGGACCGTTGACGTGGAGAAGGAGAGCGGGGACCCCGCGGCGCTTGTTGCCGAGCTTGCGAAGCTCGCGCTGCGGGAGGGGGCTGCCGAGCTCATCGCCCAGGCGCACGCCGCCTCACACCCGTCGGCTGAAAGACCCCTGCAGGGACTGCGCGTCATGGTCACCCGGCCGCGGGAGCAGGCGGAGGAGCTGTGCAGAATGCTTACCGCTGCGGGGGCTGTGCCTGTCACCATCCCGTTGATCGGGATCGTTTCCCTCGAGGACACGCGGGAGCTCGATGCCGCCATCCTGCGGCTTTCCTCCTACAGCTGGCTGGTCTTCACCAGTGCCAACGGCGTTGCCTGCTTCGTGGAGCGGCTGCACGCGGTAGGGCAGGGGACCCGGCTGTGGCCCGACACCCCCAAGGTTGCCGCCGTAGGCCCAGGCACCGTGGCGGCGCTCAGCCGCCGCGGCATCAGCGTCAATTTCGTGCCTGCCGTCCACACGGCAGCCGCCCTTGCCGAGGGCATCATCCGCGGCGCGGGTGACGGGCTTGCCGGTGTCCGCGTCCTGGTGCCGCGGCCGCTGCATGCGCGGGAGGACGCGGCGGAGCTTTTAAGGAAGCAGGGCGCGGCCGTGGAGGAGGTGCCCGTGTATCGGACCGATCCCCTCCCGCTCTCACCGTCAGACGCGGCGCGTCTCGGAAACGGCGTCGATGCCATCCTCTTTGCCAGCGGCTCGGCGGTCGACGCCTGGCAGCGGCTTCCCGATCCTGACGGCCTGCTTGCTGCGGCCGCGCGCCGCGCCGTCATTGCCTGCATCGGCCCCACCACGGCGGCGGCCGCGCGCGCGAGGGGGCTGCGCGTGGACGTGGAGGCGGCGGTGCACACCTCTGAAGGCCTGGTCGCAGCCCTGGGCCGGCACTTTGCGAAGGCGCGCGGCGGGGGCCGCGGTGCCGCACGTGATGAGGCGCCCAATGCGGCGCGCGGAGGCACGCCATGAGCTTCGACCCGGTACCGTCAGGCCGCACCGCGGCATCACGACGAGCCATCACGGAATCTGCAAACGGAAGCGGGCAACAGCAAGCGGCCCAGCCGCGCCGGCTTCGCTCGCTCCCCGGCGTTCGGGCCATGGTCAGGGAAACCACCCTCGCTGTGCAGGACCTGATCTACCCGTTGTTCGCCGTCCATGGCAGGGATGTCCGCACCCCCGTCAATTCGATGCCCGGGGTGTACCAGCTTTCCGTGGACAACATCGCCTACGAGGCGCTGCAGGCGGCATCGATGGGCATCCCGGCGGTCCTGTTGTTCGGCATCCCCGCGACAAAGGATCCCCAGGGAAGCGAAAGCCACGCGAAGGACGGCATCATCCCGCGCGCCATCGCGGCAATAAAGGACGCGCGGCCTGACATGGTGGTGATCACCGATGTCTGCATGTGCGAATACACCGACCACGGGCACTGCGGCATCCTGAACACCGGCTCCCCGCGTCCCGTCCCGTCCCTGCCGGAAGGGTACCTGTTGAACGCGGAGACCCTCGATGCCCTGCAGCGGATCGCTCTCTCACACGCCGAGGCTGGCGCGGACATCGTGGCCCCCAGCGGCATGATCGACGGCATGGTCGGCGCCATCAGGAAAGCACTCGACGGGGGCGGGTTCGCCCATCTTCCCATCATGTCTTATGCGGTGAAATACGCCTCCTCGTTCTACGGTCCCTTTCGCGAGGCGGCGCAGGGCGCGCCGAAGTTCGGTGACAGGCGCAGCCACCAGATGGACCCTGCCAACTCGCGCGAGGCACTTCGCGAAGCCGAGCTCGACGTCCAGGAAGGCGCTGACTTTCTCATGGTGAAACCCGCCCTTCCGTACCTCGACGTGATCCGCCTGCTTCGCGACAATTTTCCCGCGCACCCTCTGGTGGCGTACAACGTCAGCGGCGAGTACGCCATGCTGAAGGCCGCCGCCGCCAACGGCTGGCTGGATGAGAAGGCGGCGGTGCGGGAAACCCTCACCGGCATCCGCCGCGCCGGGGCTGATCTGGTCATCACCTACCACGCAAAGGAGGCAGCCCAATGGCTGACGGAATGAGCCATGGGGGCGCGGAAGGCGCGCTGGCGCACGCCCCTGCGCCGACGCCTGCTGCGGCCCCTTCCCCCGTGTCCGCGCCAACGCCTGTCGCGGGGCTCGCACCCGAGCTCGACCTGCGCGAGAAGGGCCGCGCGCTGAACGGGCAGCCGCAGGCGCTGGACAGGCGGCTGTTCGTGCAGCTTCTCGTCTTCGGCGGCTGCCGTGATCCACGGCCACTCGTCGAGCTGCTGGAGAAGCGCCGCGTCCAGGGGGTCCTCTACGAAGACCTGAACGACCCTGCCGGCATCGGCCTCCTCACCTTTGACGAGGATCCCGCGTATTTCCTTGAGACCGCCCGGCCTATCGTCAGCGGAGAGGTGTTCGGCGGCCTGCGGCTGCGGGAAGAGCTCACCATGCTCGGCCGCACCTACTCCATGGGATGGGAAGCCGACCTGGAGGAGGCTCTCATTACCCGTCCGAAGAGCAGGCTATGCAGCCCCGAGCTTCCCTGGGCCGTCTGGTATCCCCTGCGCCGATCGGGGGCTTTCGAGGAGCTGCCGGAAAAGGAGCAGCGTGCCGTGCTTGCCGAGCACGGCGCCGTTGGCCAGATGTTCGGGAAGGCAGGGGCGGCGCACGACATTCGCCTTGCCTGCCACGGGCTTTCGAAGGACGACAACGATTTCGTCATAGGCATCCTGGGTGCCGAGCTGTACCCGCTGTCCGCGGTCGTGCAGCGCATGCGCAAAACCCGGCAGACCTCCCGTTACATGGCGCGCCTGGGCCCCTTTTTCGTGGGCCGCGCCCTGTGGCAATCCAGGCCGGGTCAGACGCTGCCTGGGCCGGCACCGACAGGGCAGTCCCGGCTGGGGCAGGTGCGGCCATCATGAGCACGGCTGCGAAGGATCGGCTTGGCAGCTCCGCCTTCCTGAAGGCGTGCCGCCGCGAGCGCGCCCCGCACACCCCCGTGCGGCTCATGCGCCAGGCGGGGAGGTATCTCCCCGAGTATCGCGCCCTGCGCGAGCGCCATTCAAGGGCGGAGATGCTGGCAGCCCCAGAGCTCGCCGTGGAGGCCACGCCGCAGCCTCTGAAGCGCTTCCCGCTGGATGCGGCGATCAATCTCGGCCATGGCATCCTGCCCGAGACACCGATAGATTCAGTGTCGCGCATGGCGGACTACGTGCATTCGTGGAAGGGGGGCGCGGGATGAGCTCTCCCGTCGGCGTGCTCCTCATGGCATACGGAGGCCCTGATTCGCTCCAAGACGTGCCGGGGTATCTTGCCGATATCAGGGCGGGTCGTCCCACTCCACGGGCCGTAGTGCGGGAAATCACCGATCACTATCGGCAGATTGGCGGGAGCTCTCCGCTGCGGGCGCACAGCGAGCGTCAGCTCGCGGCGCTTTCCGCGCGGCTGGATCCCGCGCGCTTTCGCTGCTGGCTGGGCATGCGCCACTGGTCGCCGTGGATCGAGGAGATGGTCGGCTCAATGGCGGCGGAGGGCATCACGCGGGCCATCGGCATCGTCCTTGCCCCGCAATACAGCGCCATGAACACGGAGCGCTACTTCCAGAAGGTTGCCCTCGGCCAGGAGCTGTACGGGACATCGATAGAATTCGCGTTCGTGAAGAGCTACCACGAGTCCCCGTACCTGCTGGAAGCGCTCTCGCGCCGGGTCACAGAAGGACTCGCGCGATGGCCCGCCGGCGAACGCGCAGAGGTGCACGTGGTCTTCTGCGCGCACAGCCTTCCCGCCCGCGTCATCGCCGAGGGCGACCCTTACGATGCGCAGCTGCAGGAAACCGCGCAGCAGGTGGCCCTGCGCGCGGGTGTTGCCGCGGAGAAGTGGTCGTGGAGCTACATGTCCGCTGGGAAAAGCCCCGAGCCATGGCTGGGACCCGATCTGCCTGATCACCTGGGAGAGCTTGCGCGGCAGGGCGTGCGGAATGTCCTCTGCGTGCCGATCGGCTTTGTCGCCGATCACGTCGAGATCCTTTATGACGTCGACATCGAAGCCCGCGCTGTCGCGGACTCACTCGGTGTCCGCCTGGAGCGGCCGCCCTCGTTGAATGACGATCCGCTGTATATCGAGGCCCTTGCCGAGGCGGTGAGCGCGCGGGCGCGCCAGGCAGGCTTCATCGGCAACGGGAGTGCATCGTGAAAAGGCTTCTCATCATCGGCGGTGGAATTGCGGGCCTGGCGGCAGCATGGGAAGCGTCGCAGTCGGCCGAACGGGTGGATATCACCCTCGTCGAGCGCGACCAGCGGCTGGGCGGGAAGATACGCACGGACAGCGCCTGGGGCTTCCTGCTGGAGCAGGGGCCCGACAGTTTTCTCACCAGCAGGCCGGAGGCGCTGCGGCTCTGCCAGGTGCTGGGGATTGCCGGCCGGCTCATCGCGCGCACCCCACGGAGCGTCCCCTCGTCCATCATGCACGACCACACCCTGTCTCCGCTGCCGCAGGGCTTTTCCGGCATGCTCCCGATGGACACCGCCGCGCTCGCCATGAGCCCGCTGCTCTCGGAGGCAGGCAGGAGGCGTGCCATGCAGGGGCCTTCGTCACCGGACGGGTCGGGGGGGGACGATGAGTCAGTGGCCTCCTTCGTGGTGCGTCATTTCGGCGACGAGGTCTTCACGCTCCTGGTCGAGCCCCTGGTGGGCGGCATCCACGCGGGGGACGCCCGGATCCTGAGCCGACAGGCGCTCCTCGAGCTGCCGCGCAGCGCACGCCGCGGGGGCCCTTCACCCGAGGGATACCGCGAGCGGCCGCCATTCCTCACCTTCCCCCGCGGCACGGCGGAGCTGGTGCACGAGCTGGAGAGCCGGCTCGGCGAGATCAGCATTCTCCGCGGGACCGCGGTGGAATCAGTGAGCCGGCAGGGGGACGGGTGGCGTGCTGAGACCGCCGTCGGCGGCCTCGACGCCGATGCCCTGGTCATCGCGGCTCCTGCTTTCCAGGCGGGCCGGATGTTCGCTCGCTCCGATGCCGCCCTCCAGGGGCTGCTGGGCATGATCCCGTTCGCCTCCACGGTGGTCATCCACCTCGGCTACAACCGCGCCGATGTCGCGCACCCGCTCGACGGCTACGGGTACCTCATCCCCAGCGTGGAGGGAAGCGACCTTGTTGCATGCTCGTGGAGCTCGCAGAAGTGGGAAGGCCGGGCCCCTGCGGATTTCGTGCTGCTGAGGCTTGCCGCGGGACGCTTCGGAAGACGGGACCTGATGGGCAGGCCTCCCGAGGAGCTGTTTGCCTTTGCCCGGGAGGAGCTTGCCGCAACGCTTGATATTACGGCGGCGCCGGTGCTGGAGCTGATGCACCGCTGGGACATGGGCATGCCGCAATACACCGTCGGGCACCTGCAGAGGGTGTCCGCCATCAGGGAACGCGCCGCGATGCACCCGGGCCTGTTCCTCGCCGGCTCATCGTATGACGGTGTGGGCATCCCGCAGTGCGTGCAGTCGGGCACCCAGGCGGCAAAAGACGCCTGCGCATATCTCGCCCACCAGGGGGTACCTGCATGAAGTCACAAGCGGAAAAGCTGAAGCTCACCGCTGCAGGTGTCCCACGCAGGATCGATGTTCAGTGCGTTCTTTGCGCGCGAGCCTGTGACGGACGGGGAGAGCGCGAAAAAATCGGACACCGCGCGGTTTGCCCGCTACTTCAGGCGGATGCTGGAAGAGGGCGTGTACCTCGCCCCGTCTCAGTTCGAGGCAGGCTTTGTGTCCCTGGCCACAGCCCTGCCGAGGTGGCGGCGACGCTGAAGGCGGCGGAAGCCGCGTTCGCCGAGCTCTCTTGACGGCTGCAGGGGGTAAGAAATGAGACGTACTACCTTTATCATTCTCGCCATACTGGCCACCCTTGCGGCGGCGGCGCAGGCGGCGCCCAAGGTAACGTTAACGGTTTTCGCGGCAGGCACGCTGGCGGCGCCCTTCAGGCAGATCGATGAGGCATTTACCAGGCTCTATCCCGATGTCACCGTGCAGGCGCAGTTCGGGGGGAGCGTCAAGATGGTCAAGCAGGTGACGGAGCTGCACCAGGTTGCCGACGTGGTTGCCGTCGCGGATTACAACGTCATCCCGAAATATCTCTTCCCCGGCAGCGGCACAACCGGGTACACGGACTGGTATGCCGGCTTTGCGACAAATGCTATCACCTTCGTCTATACGGACAGGAGCAAGTACGTAGGAGAGATCACCCCTGAGAACTGGTACCGCGTGCTCGCACGCAAAGGCGTTCAGATCGGCAGGTCGAATCCGGATACCGATCCGTCGGGCTACCAGACCGTGCAGATGCTCGCCCTTGCGGAGAAGTACTACAACCAGCCCGGCATGGCGGATGCCATCCTGGCCAACGCACCCAGGACGAACATGCGCGACACGGAAACGGAGCTCATCGCCGCGCTGCAATCCGGGCAGATCGACTACCTTGCCATCTATCTTTCCGATGCGCGCCAGCATGGCTTCACGTACCTGCAGCTTCCTCCGCGGATCGACCTCAGTGACGCGAAGTATTCGGCCCTGTATGCGCAGGCGTCCGTCACGACTTCCAACGGGAACCTGAGCGGAAAGCCCATCGTCTACGCGGTGACGGTGCCGAACAACGCCGCGCAGCCGCAGTGGGCGCTCACGTACCTGAAGTTCCTGCTGGGCACGGAAGGGCAGGCCCTCATGAGGAGCAGCGGCTTCGGCGCTCCCCCCCGCGCCCTTGCAAGCGATGTCGAGAAGATTCCCGCTGATCTGAAGACGCTTGTCGACGCGTGGCCCGCCCCCTAGAAAGCGGGACGTGTCGCTGACATGATCGGCAAGAGCCTCGCGCCCTCGCGCGGCCTCCTCCTTGCGTTCTGGTTGATGGGCGGCCTGCTGCTTGCTTTCGTCCTGCTGCCGCTTCTCCAGATGATCGCCAACCAAACCCCGGCGCACCTGGCACGCGTCGCGATGATGCAGGACGCGCGCGCTGCCATCGCCCTGAGCCTGGAAACCGCCTTCATCACCGCTGCTCTTGCCGCGCTCCTCGGCGTGCCCCTGGCATACCTGCTTGCACGTGTCACCTTCCCGGGTAAACGAATTGTCGAGGCGATCGTGGACCTGCCGTTGGCCATCCCGCACACCGTGGTCGGCATTGCGCTGCTCTTCCTCTTCGGGCGGACCGGCTGGATCGGGGCCCCTGTCAGCGCGCTGACGGGGTACCAGTTCTGGGGCACGCGCGGTGGCATCGTCGTTGCCATGCTTTTTGTGAGCATCACCTATACCGTGAATGCCGCGCGCGTGGGTTTCGAGTCAGTGGACCCGCGCCTGGAGAAGGTGGCACGCACCCTCGGCGCGAGGCCGTGGGGCGTGTTCACGCGCGTCACGCTGCCGCTTGCCCGGCGCGGCGTATTCACGGGGCTGACGCTGACCTTCGCGCGTTCGATCAGCGAGTTCGGCGCCGTGATCGTCCTGACCTACTACCCGATGACGGCGCCGGTGAAGATCTACGACCTGTTCCTGCAGTTCGGGCTGCAGGACTCCTCCGCATTGGCGGTGCTGTTCCTCGCGGTCTCCCTCACCCTGTTCATCCTCTTCCGTTTTCTCGCCTACGGCCGCCGTCCAGGGCGGGGGGACCGCGCGTGAGCGCTGCCATCTCCCTCGAAGGGGTCAGCCTTTCCCTGGGTGCGTTCGTGCTGCGCGACATTTCCTTCACGCTGGCCCCCGGGGAAATCTTTGTGGTGCTGGGGCCCAGCGGCGCAGGCAAATCAGTGCTGCTGGAGACGATCGCGGGGTTCCATCGCCCGGATTCCGGCACTATCGCGATCGGCGGGCGGGACATGACCACGGCGCCTCCCGAGGCGCGCCGCATTGGATTCATGCTCCAGGACTATGCCCTCTTTCCGCACCTGACGGTTGCCCAGAACGTGCAATTCGCCTGCCGCGCCGATGCGGCGCGCGCGGGCGGCCTGCTGGCGCGGCTGGGCCTGTCCGCTATCGCGAATCGAAGACCGGCGAACCTCAGCGGCGGCGAGAAACAGCGCGTCGCCCTTGCCCGCGCGTTGGCCATGGATCCCGCTCTCTTCCTGTTCGATGAGCCGCTCTCCGCGCTTGACGCGCATGCGCGAGATACCCTGCGCGATGAGTTGAAGGAGCTGCTGCGGCAGTCCGGCCTTCCCGCGATCTACGTGACGCACGATCAGAGCGAGGCGCTCCTACTGGCGGACAGGATGGGGATCCTGCGCGACGGCGCGCTGCTGCAGGTCGGCCCGCCGTCGGAAATTTTCAACGCGCCTGCTGACGGGTTCGTGGCCGAATTTGTGGGCGTGGAGACAATCCTTGATGGGGAAATTCTCGATGCCTCAGATGGCGAGGTCCGCGTCTCTCTGGGCGGCCGCGAGATTCACGCGGTGGCCGAGCGTGCGGCTCGACGCGTCCTGGTGTGCATCCGTCCGGAGAATGTCGCCCTTGCCCGCGCCGCACATGCCGATTCGAGCGTCCGCAATCAATTCGAGGGGCGGGTGATCCGCGTGGCGGCCCTGGCTCATCTTTTTAAAATCACCCTCGACTGCGGCTTCCCGTTGATCGCCTATGTCACCAAACAGTCATTTTTCGAGCTTAACCTTGCCGTTGGCGCGCCTGTGGTGGCAAGTATCAAGGCCACGGCGATCCATCTCATCAGTCGGGATTAAAGATGCCCCAGGATGACTCGAGCGGGCTCCGTTCCTTTGGTGTTCGGCGGAACATCGGAACAAATGAAAGCCGTTGACTTCCGCCGTTCCTGCCGCGACCTTTGACCGACAGGAGGAACACGATGCTCGATTTCAGCTTTTCCTGGCTGCCCTTCGTCGTCATCACCGTGGTCAACTTCTTTGTGAGTTGGCTGTACTATTCCCCCGTGGCGCCCTGGTTCAAGACCTGGCAGGTCAACACAGGGATGGACCCGAACAAAAAGGGAATGACCGAGGCCGACCGGAAGGCCATGCCGCGGCTTATGGGCGGTG
>JBEKVA010000006.1:0-25028 GCA_049514475.1 Spirochaetia bacterium | reverse complement strand
AGAGGCAGCCCACCAGCTCGCCGATGGAGGTCGCCAGGGCCGAGCCGGCAACCCCGAGCTTCAGAACGAAGATGAACAGCGGATTGAGCACCAGGTTGATCGCCACGCCGATGACCGTGGTCAGGAAGGCGGTGACCGGGTCCCCCTGCGCCCGCACGATGCTGCTCAGCGTCATGGCAATGATCTGGAAGAAGATGCCGACCAGGAACACGCGGGTGAAGTCCCGGGCGTAGACCAGGACCTCGCCGCTTCCGCCGAATGCCCTCAGCAGGGGGTCCAGGAACAGGTAGCCCAGGGCGACAGCCGCGGCGCCCACGATGACGCTCAAAGTAAGCGCGCTGCCCAGCGCCTTTTCGGCCTTCACGCGGTCACCCCCGCCCAGGCCCAGGGACACCACGGCGGCGCCCCCCAGGCCGAAGAGCATGCCCACAGCGTAGATGATGATGGACAGCGGAAAGGACACGGTGACCCCCGCCAGAGCGGCGGCACCGACGCCCCTGCCCACGCACACACGGTCGATCAGGTTGTAGAGGGTGCTCACGATCATGCCGGCAATGACCGGCAGGGAGAAAGAGGCCACCAGGGGCCCGAGCGGGTCGGTGCCCATGCGCTGTGCATTCTTCATCGTTTCTTGTAGCACCGCCGCCAGAAGCCGTCAATTGGATGCAGGTGACAAATGCCGTCCGAAGGAAGTATCCTTGTTCGGGGAGCGAACAGTGAGCGGGCGGCGACAAATCCGCGGAGTACCGCGGCGGGACGATTTTTCCATTCTGAATACGATCCTCGAAAAGCAGGAGAAGCTGCACCATATCAGGGACCTGAACACCCTGCTGGACAGCATCCTCTACGAGACGCGCTCGCTCACCGACAGTGATGCCGGATCCATCTTCCTGGTGGAGAAGGGCAAACTCCAGTTTAGCTACGTGCAGAACGACTCGCTTTTCAAGAAGGACTTCCTCTCCAACAAGTACATCTACACCAATAACCAGATCGATATCGACAAGACCTCCATCGCCGGCTACGTCGCCTCCACCCTGGAGTCCCTTCTCATCGACGACGCCTACCGGATCGACCCGTCATACCCCTTCTCCTTCAACCCGTACTTCGACCAGATCTCCTCCTACCGCACGGTGTCAATGCTCATCGTGCCCATCCGCACCAGCAAGAACGACATGGTGGGGGTCCTGGAGCTCATCAACAGGCTGGACGGCAGGGGCACCCCGATCCCGTTCACCGCCGACCAGAGGTTCTACATCACGCAGTTCGCCTTCTATGCCGGCATCGCCATTGAGAGGGCGCTCCTGCTGCGCGACGTCGTCTTCAAGATGGTGAAGACCACCGAGCTGCGCGATCCCGAGGAGACGCAGCCGCACGTCAGCCGGGTGGGCTCCTACGCGGTGGAGCTCTACCAGAAGTGGGCTGAGAAGCACGCGGTGCCGCGGGAAGAGGTGAACAATTTCAAGGACATCCTGCGCATCTCCTCCATGCTGCACGATATCGGCAAGGTGGGCGTCACCGATGCCATATTGAAGAAGCGGGAAGACCTCACGAAGGCGGAGTACGACAGCATCAAGCGCCATACGGTGTACGGGGCGCAGTTCTTCGAGAACCCCACCTCGGAGTGGGACACGCTGGCCTACGAGGTGGCCCTCAATCACCACGAGAAGTGGGACGGCACCGGCTACCCCGGGATTGTCACGGACATCCACGAGCGGAACCTTGTTTTCGGCCCGGGGAAAAAGGGCTCGACGATTCCCCTCTCGGGGAGGATCGTGGCGATTGCCGACGTGTATGATGCGCTGATATTCAAGCGGGCCTACAAGGACGCATGGGAAGAGGACCGTGTTCTTTTCCACATAAAGGAACAGGCGGGAAAGCACTTCGATCCCGAGCTGGTATCGATATTCTTCGAAATCTACGACGTGATCCGCGCCATCCGCGAGAAATGGGCCTGACCACCGCCCCTCACCTGTGCTATAAAGGGCGCCATGAAAAGAAACGTCCTTGTCGCTCAATCCGGGGGACCCTCCCCTGTCATCAACTCGTCCCTGCAGGGAGTAATTGAGGGCTGCCGCGCATTCCCCGATCGCGTGGGCACCGTGTATGCCGCCTGGCACGGGATCGAGGGGGTGCTCCTCGAAGAGCTCGTGGACATGAGCCGCCAGCCGAAGGAGGAGATCGCGCTCCTGGGCACCACGCCGGCCGCCGGCGCAATTGGCACCTGCCGCTACAAGCTCACCGCCGAGCAGCGGGAAGACTTCGAGCGCATCGTGGAGGTGCTCCGCTCCCACGACATCGGTTATTTCTTCTACATCGGCGGCAATGACTCCATGGACACTGCCGCAAAGGTCTCCGCGCTGGCGAAGGAGCGGGGCGTCGATGTCGTGGTCACCGGCGTTCCGAAGACCATCGACAACGACATCGGGGACGAGAAGTTCAGCATCATCGATCACACCCCGGGCTACGGCAGCGCGGCGCGCTACTGGGCAACCCTCATCCAGAACGTCAACGAGGAGAATCGCGGCATGTGCGTGTCCGAGCCTGTTGCCGTCCTGCAGGCCATGGGCAGAAAATCGGGCTTCATCACCGCGGCCGCCCGGCTGGGTGACCCGAATCGGGAGATGCCGCTGCAGCTCTACATGGCGGAGACGCACCACACGCTGGAAAGCCTCCACGATAACGTGAACCGCCAGCTGCGCCGCGACGGGCGCTGCATCGTCGTGGTGAACGAGGGCTTCGACGTGGGCGGCGTGGGAGAGAGACACGACGGCTTCGGCCACATCGAGTACGGGGCAAGCCAGACCACCGTGGCGCAGCAGGTGGTCAACTATCTGAACACGAAGGGGCTCGCGGTGCGCGGTCAGGCCACAGGCCAGGTGCCGGGCGTCATCCAGCGCTCGGTCTCCACCTCCGCTTCCACGGTGGACATCGCCGAGGCGCGCCAGGTGGCTATGGAGGCCGTGAAGATCGCCATGCGCGAGGGCACCGGCTGGATGGCAACGATCCTTCGAAAGCCCGGCCCCGTCTACACGGCCTACTACGAGAAGGTCGCGCTGGAGACGGTGGCCAACTCGGCCCGATTCATGCCGCCGGCATGGATCACCAAGGACGGCCTCGACGTGACCGATGATTTCATAAAGTACGGGGCGCCGCTCATCGGTGAGGGCAACCCTCCCGCGCCCATGGAAGGCGGGCTGCAGCGGTTCGCGCGGCTTTCCATCAGCTTCATCGACAGGAAATGCCCGGCCTACATGCCGGTACGATTCAGGGGGAAACAGGCATGAAAGCAGCGGTGATGGAGGCCCTCAACAGCCTCGCAATCAGGGATGTGGCGGAGGCGAAGTGCGGGGATGACGAGGCGATCCTCGAGGTCAACGCGTGCGCGGTCTGCGGCTCCGACATACGCATTTTCCATTACGGCAACGACAGGGTGAAGCCTCCGGCCGTGATCGGCCACGAGATTGCCGGGGTGATCGTGAAAACCGGCCGCAACGTCACACGGTTCCACGCGGGACAACGCGTTGCCCTCGGGGCTGACGTGCCCTGCGGCACCTGTTCCTGGTGCACCACCGGCAGGGGAACCAACTGCAGGATCAACTACGCCATCGGCTACCAGTTCCCCGGCGGTTTCCAGGAGCGCATGCTCCTGAATGCCACCACCCTGAACTACGGCCCGGTGACCCCGATCCCCGACTCCCTCACCTTCGGGGAAGCCGCCATCGCCGAGCCGCTTGCCTGCGCGGTGAACGGCCTGGAGCTGGCGAACTTCGGGCTTGGCAAGAGCATCTGCATCATCGGCCTGGGGCCCATCGGGTGCATGATGCTGGAGCTTTCGAAAGTGTTCGGCGCCTCGAAGGTCTTCGCGGCGCAGCGCTCCCGGGGGCGCATGGACATGGCGCGCCAGTTCCTGCCAACGGCACGCTTCATTGCCACCGAGGAGGAGAACCTGGTGGACCCCGTCATGAAGGCGACCGACGGGGAGGGGGTCGACCTTGCCATCACCACCGCCGGCACCGTGCAGGCGCACGAGGATGCCATCCGCATGGTGGCCCACCGCGGCTACGTCAATCTCTTCGGCGGGCTGAAGAACCAGCCGAAGCTCACTTTCGACTCCAATCTCATCCATTACAAGGAGTGCTTCGTCATGGGCAGCCACGGGTCGCTGCCCCGCCATCACCAGCTCGCCGTGGGGCTGATTGCCCGGGGGGCGGTGCAGGCGAAGAAGTACGTCTCCGCCGTCTACCCGCTGGAGAAGACCGCGGAAGCCTTTGCCTTCCACGAGTCGCGCAAGGGCCTGAAGGTCATCGTTGCTCCCCGCGGAGAGAAGGCGGCCTGGTCGTGAGCGGCGTGCGGATCGCGCCCTCCATGATGTGCGCCGACTTCATCAACCTGGGAAAAGACCTGGAAGCGATGAAGGCAGGAGGCGTCGATTACCTTCACGTGGACATCATGGACGGCCATTACGTGCCGAACTTCACGCTGGGCCCCGACTACTGCCGGGCGATTGCCGCCGCCTCCCCCATCCCGCTGGACATCCACCTGATGATCGAGAACCTCAACGCCCACGTGCCGCCTTTCGCCAAGATCCCCGGCGCCGTGGT
The DNA here is from genome assembly GCA_049514475.1 of Spirochaetia bacterium. Classification (GTDB taxonomy): domain Bacteria; phylum Spirochaetota; class Spirochaetia; order SZUA-6; family Fen-1364; genus Fen-1364. Next base: position 20,427 of record JBEKVA010000006.1, on the reverse strand, counting down.
CTCGATCCACCCCGAGGCGGCGCGGCACCCGCTGCGGACTCTCGAGCTCATCAGGAGTCTCGGGGCGCGGGCCGCGGTTGCCGTCGATCCCGCGATGCCCCTCTCTGCTATCGAAGAAATGCTTCCCTTCGTGAGCCTTGTCTGCATCATGACGGTGAACCCCGGCTACTCGGGGCAGAAGCTCGTTCCCACGACCCTTGCCAAGATCAGCGCCCTGCGTGGCCTGCTTGCCGCGCGAAAGCTCGACATCGAGATCGAGGTGGACGGCAACGTGAGCTGGGAGAACATCCCGCGCATGATCGAGGCAGGCGGGCAGGTGCTGGTGGCGGGCAGCTCCTCGCTGTTCGACAGGAAGGCCGACCTCGCCGCCAATCTGAAGCGCATGCGCACCCTCATCGGCCGGCCATCGTAGAAGACCGGGCGGCTGTGGCGGGGGGCTGACGGCCTTGCGCCCCGCCGCCGAGTCTCCGAACCCTGTGTCTTGCACATAGCGAATTCGCAAAAAGCGCAAACAGGTTGCGCTTTTTGCGAATTCACGAGGGGTAAAGAGAGGTGCTCTTCGGGATGGAGTGCAGTCCGCTCGCTTGCTCGGCCTGCACCGTCTTATTACATTGATCGTAAACGTCCCCTATGGAGAATCGCGATGAGCAGCAACGACCCCAGGAGCCCTGACTTCGGGATTCGTGACGAGAAGGGCCACTGGCGGCCTCCCTACCCTGTCAAATACGCTCCCCTCTTCATGTGGCCGCCGCAGCCGTTAAAGCTGCTCAAATGGCTCTTCGGTTATCCCGGGTATGTCTGGCCGATCAACACGTTCTTCATCGGCCTGGCGCTCCTCACCTGGTACGTCTTCCAGCCCTCCCTCGCGCAGGCCGTCCATCTGCAATTCGGATGGATTGCCCTCATGTATATGCGCAACATGGTGCTTCTATGGCTGGTGGCGGGGTCACTGCATCTCACCCTTTACACGCTGAAGCTGCACGGGAGCTACAGGAAGTATCACCCCCAGTGGCAGGCGAAGCACGCGAAGAAGTTCCTCTTCAACGACCAGGTGTACGACAATGCGTTTCGAAGCAGCGTGAGCGGCTGCACGATCTGGACCGCCTACGAGGTGCTCTACGTATGGGGAGCCGCCAACCACTGGTGGCCCTACATCAGCCCCTCGCAGCACCCTGTCTGGTTCGTGGCGCTGTTCCTCCTCATCCCGCTGTGGCGGGAGACACATTTCTACTTCATCCACAAGGCCATCCACTGGCGGCCCCTCATGATGGCCATCCACCGGGTCCACCACATGAACCCCAACCCCGGTCCGTGGACGGGGCTTGCCATGCACCCCCTGGAGCACCTGCTCTATTTCAGCGTCGTGGCCATCCACTTCATCGTGCCTTCCCACCCGTTGCACTTCTTCTTCAATGCTCAGCTCACCGCGCTCACCCCCGCCATGGGGCACCACGGGTTCGAAGGGCCGCTGTTCAACGGCACGCTGGTCACGGGCTCGTACTTCCACTACCTGCACCACCGCTTCGTCTCGTGCAACTTCGGGGAGTCCACGGTTCCCTGGGACAAGTGGCTGGGGCGTTTCTACGACGGGGAAGGGACCTACAGGACGAAGCAGACTTCGACAGAGTAGCGCGCGGCCGCCCTCAATCGGCGCGGGTCTCCGTGTGCTCCACCAGGGAGTCGAGCATGGTGTCCCCGTCGAAGATGAAGTACCCGCGGAAACCCTGCCCCTCCAGCATGAGGGGAAGCCACAGGATGTCGTCGGCCCACATCCGCCCGTAGGGGATGCTCTCCAGCGGAGTCCAGAGCGGGGCCGCCTCGCGTGTTTCGCACAGCTCCCCCGAGAAGCCGCTCGCACTGAAGACGCTGCCGTGCAGCGCGTAGCCGTCGATGAACTGGAAGTACAGCTCCCCTGCCTCGCGCACGCCGCTGGGCGTCACGCACAGCTCCTCCTGGACCTCGCGGATGGCTCCCTGCAGGGCGGTCTCCCCGGGCTCGATCCTGCCGCCGGGTCCGTTGATCTTTCCGGCGCCCAGGCCCGTCTTCTTGTGAATGAGGAGGATCTGACCGTCACGTATGACGAAGAGAAGCGTGGCCTTCTCCGTGGGCTGCCACCTCTCCCAGTCCATGTCAGGAACCCTGCGCGGAACAGCCTTCATTTCGCCCACAAATGTATCTCCTGAAGCAAGAATGAGTTACGCGAAATCACAATTTTGTTGCATTGGCCCGAAGCCGGGTCTATAATGGCCCCGATGAATACAGTTCATCACTGAAGGGGATCGTGAGAAGCAGGGGCCTCCCAATGGAGGTTGAAGGTCTCTCGAAGAGAGCAACCTAAATGCAGGCATCTCGCATCCCCTTCCCCTTTGTCCGGACCCCACGTCACAGCCCAGAAGGAAAGGCCGCACGAAAGAGCCGGGGGATTTCGCTGGGCTGGAAAAGACGATGACCGGCAACCACCTGCAGCACCGCTGAAGCAGCCACCACCGCAATAAACACGCTGCGAACGATCACGGAAGAAAACCCCCGCACGACCAGCCCCGAACCCAGGTACGCCAGCACAACCGCCGCGGCGGCAGCCGCAAGGCTTACCAGGCATCCGGCCGCGGCGCGCACCCACGTCCCCGCGCCCAGCAGGCGCAGGGGAATGTCGGCGCCGAAGCGCACCGCGATTTCCAGGCCCAGGAGAATCACGAGCAGTGCGCAGACGGCGATCCGCAGCGCAGCGCGGGTGCCTTCGCCGGCCTGTGCGGCGCCCCACAAGACGGCGGCGATCACCAGCAGGTCGATCGAAGGGGCAAGGAGGGAGCCGACGGGATGGGCGGGGGAAAGGCCCGGCAGATTCACCAGGACGTCGAACAGCAGCAGGCCGGCAAGGAGCCCAGGGAGGGATCGCGGGACGCTCATGGGCACACCATAGCGGTGTGCCGCGGGAGAGTCCAGCGCGACTCAGAGAGTCCAGCGCGCCTCAGGTCCCTGTTTCAGCGTATGACAGGTAGTCGAAATCCGCATGCCTGCCTCCGCCGCCCAGGTCCTGGCAGCAGAGGGCGACGCACGCGCCGGTGAAGCCGCAGGGAAGCGCGTGCTCGTCGGAGAGTATGGAAGAATCCAATTCCCCGCCAATGCGCGACCATCGGCTGCCGTCCAGGGAGTAGCGGAAGCTGAGCCTTTCGTAGTCCATGTCGAAGCCGAGATGCACCCGGCGGCAGCCATCCACGGGGTGCTCCTTCTCCAGGAGGAAGGTGACGACCCCGCGCTCGCAGCGCATCAGACCCAGGCATTTGGACGAGTGCGCCGCCCGGCTGACGTACAGGTAGTAAAAGCTTTCGGTGCTGTAGAAAGCGGCCAGCCCCGCAAGCTGCTGGAACGTCTCGGGCTCGAACTCCACGCACGTCGCTGCGCTCATCGTGAACGCGCTGATGCGGCGGGCCACCAGCGCCTGGCGGAAGTTGGAGAGGATGCTCTCCGCTCCTTTCAGCCGCAGGTAGCCCGGGCGCTCTGTGAGGCTCATGAGCGAGTCATCGAGGGGAACCCGCAGGGACTGGTAGCACGTTCGGAGGACGGGGCCTTCGAAATCGTCGCGCGCCGGCTCCTGCTCCCATTCCCGGCAGGGAAGATCGGGGGCGATGAACTCCAGGGACGGGGAACGGCCGCCCTGTTTCAGCCGCGGCCAGCCCTCGGCGGTCCATTCGACCCGCTGCAGGGCGGTTTCCCTGCCCAGCACTGACCGACCCCTCACCGCCGGGCGGCGGCAGAGATGTGCCAGCACCCATTCACCCGCCCGGGTCTCCACCAGACTTCCGTGTCCGGCACTCTGCAGGGGCAGCGAAGGATCGTGGGCGGAGCTGAGGAGCGGGTTGCCGGGCATGACCGTGTAGGGTCCTCGCAGGGTGGCGGCGCGCGCAACGCTTACCGCGTGCGTCACGAAGGTCCCCCCTTCCGCCGTCACCAGGTAGTAATAGCGGCCCTTCCTGTAGAGGTGGGGACCTTCGACGAGCCCCAGCTCCGTGCCGGAAAAAACGAGCGATGCCTCGCCGACCAGGCGGCGTTTCTCGGGGCTGTACTCCTGCAGCAGGATCCCCCCGAACCCGCTCTGGGACGGACGGTAATCCCAGAGCATGCTCAGCAGCCATTTGCGGCCGTCCTCATCGTGGAAGAGCGACGCGTCGAACCCTGAGCTGTTCAAGGGCACTTTCTCCGACCAAGGCCCCTCGATGGAAGGCGCCGTGGTGAGGTAGTTGTGGCAGTCCTTGACCTGTCCCGCCCATCGCTTCATGTCCGTGTAGACAAGGTAGAATGTGCCGCCGCTCCAGCTCAGGCACGGCGCCCAGATGCCGCCCGAGTTGGGGCTCCCCCGCATGTCGAGAAGGTCCACCCTGTCCAGCGGACGGGACGCCAGCCGCCAGTGTTCCAGGTCCCGCGAGTGATAGATGCGGACACCGGGGAACCATTCGAAGGTGGAGGTCGCGATATAGTAGTCGTCTTCCACCCGCAGAATGGAAGGATCGGGACTGAATCCGCGCAGGACAGGATTCCTGATCACCCTCATGATGTCGCCCTTCGTGCTTTCACGCCTCTCATCCTTTCAAGGCGCCTGCCAGGGTCCCGCGGATGATCCACCGGTGACCGATGACGTAGAGGATGACAGTGGGCGCCGCGGCGATGATCGCCGCCGCGGAATAGCGCGGCATGTGGTCCACACCGTAGGCGTTGAGGAACTGCGCCACGCGCAGCTGGATGGTGAAGTGGGCCTGGCTGTTGATCATGATGAGGCTGAGCAGGTAGTCGCTCCAGGCGCCCAGGAACACCAGGAGGACGGCGAGCACCGTGGCCGGACCGGCGAGGGGGAGCATGATCCGAAAGAAGGTGCCGGGGTGCCCGGCGCCGTCCATCCGTGCCGCCTCGGCAAGCTCCCCGGGAAGGGAACGGAAAAACGAACGATAGATCAGGGTCCAGAAAGAGATCCCGAAGGCAGCCATGGGCAGGAACAGCCCCGGCAGGGTGTCTGCCAGGTGCATGGCGGCGCTCATCTTGTACAGCGGGAGGAGCACCATCTGCACCGGCACGAAATAGCCGGCAAGGATCACGTAGAAGAGGACCTCGGTTGCCTTGCTCTTGTAGCGGGAGAAGATGTAGCCGGCGCAGGCCGCGGGGGGAACGGTGCAGGCGATGGCCCCCAGGCAGACGATGAAGGTGTTGAGCATGCCCCTGCCGATCTGGATCACCTTCCACGCCTGGATGAAGTTGTCCCACCGGATCTGCTTCGGCAGGCTCCAGGGATGGTAGGAATACTCGAGCCTGCTCTTGAAGACGAAAAAGAAAGGCAGGATCAAAGGCACGATGATGGACAGTGCCAGGATGATGAGGAGCGCGGTGGTAATGATCTGGGGCGCGTTCGCCCGCGATCCGGGGCGTCGTCCGCTCATTCCGCGTCCCCCGAGCGGCGTTGCAACGAGAACTGGACGATCGTGAACACCAGGGAGAGAAGAAAAATGACGACCCCAACAGCCGAGGCGCTCCCGTACTGCCAGTTCACGAAGCCCTGGTTGTACAGAATGATGCCGAGGGTCTTCGTGGCATCCCCGGGGCCCCCCTTGGTCATCAGGAAGGGCAGGTCGAAAAGCTTCAGGCTTCCCACGATCATGAGGACCGCGAGGATCCTCAGGGGATAGGAGACCATGGGCAGGACGATGGACCGCGCGTAATGCCATCCGCCGGCCCCGTCGAGCTCGGCGGCTTCCCTGATCTCCTCGGGAATCTGTTCCATGCGGGCCATCAGATAGATGATGGGAAAGCCCGTGTACATCCAGGTCGCCACGAAGAACACGGCCCAGAACGCGATGGAGGGATTGCCAAGAAAATCGATCTTCGCCAGCCACGTCCAACCGATCCTGCGGGCAAAGGAGGCGAGCACGCCATTGGTATTGGAGAAGATGAAGATCCCCAGCATCGCGGTGATCGTGGAGGGCAGGATGTTGCCCAGGTAATAGATGGCGCGCAGGGACCTGGTCGTTCTGTTCCTGTAGAGGATGAGAGAGTAGGCGACGAAGAACGCGAGGGGGAGCTGGATGACGGGACTCCAGAAAGCCCACAGGAACCCGTGGGCCAGTCCTGCGCGAAACTCGTCGTTGCCGAAGAGAGAGCGGTAATTGCCCAGGCCGGTGAAGGTGGCATCTCCGAGACCGCTCGTACGCATGAATGACAGACGGAAGGTCTCCACGATGGGGTAGTACATGAACAGGCCCAGCAGGGCCAGGGCGGGCAGCAGCATGAGCGCGATGAAGAGGAGCCTGCCCGGCTCCTTGATCAATCGGTGTCTCACCGGTGGCGACGGCACGTCCGGCTCGGCGCTCATTCCCATAGGTTCGCTCATCCCTGCTCCGCCATGCTGGCACTCCGATGAAAGGGGCGAAAGCCGCGGCGGCTTCCGCCCCCCCTATTGCACACGTCGGGCCCAGTGCCCTATTTCACGGCCCCCATGTTCTGGGTCGCCAGGGCTTCGAACTTCACCAGGGACGCCTTCACGTCGGTATCGGGAAGGAAGAAAGTCTGGATGGTATCGTTGAGCGGGGTCGTGACCGCCGGCGGCAGGTTCTGGTCCCACCAGAACTGGACCATCTTCGCCCTGGAGAAGACACCCGCGGCCATTGTCGTGAGGGCGGAGGGCGCCTTGACGCCCGGCACCGAGCTTACGCGGCCCGGTTCCGCGGCGGCGGCCTCGGGGCTCATCGCGTATTTCATGAAGCGCACTACCGCCGCGCGCTTGTCGGCGGCAGCCTTTGTCGCCGCGAACCCGATGTCCGTCATGCCCATGATGTCGGTGACGGGGCCTTTGCCGCCTTTCATCGCCGGGAACGCGTAGAATCCGAGGGTCTGGTCGGTGAAGTCCTTGTTGGAATACTGCGCGCACATCCACGAACCGGTGACGTGCATGGCCGCCCTGCCGGTCGCCATGAGCTGCTGGGCATCGCCGTAAACCTCTCCCAGGGGCTTGTCACCGAAGTAGCCCTTCTTCACCCAGCCCTGGTAGAGCTGCGCCGCCTTGACGAACGGATCGCTGTCGAAGCGCGCTTTCCGCGCAGCGGCCCGGGAGAAGACGTCGCCGCCAAAACGGTCGACCAGGTACATGTACAGGGCCAGGCCCGGCCACTTGTCCTTTTCCCCGCAGGCGAAGGGCTGGATCCCCTTGGCCAGGAGCGCGTCGGCCACCTTTTCGAACTGGTCAACCGAGGTCGGCGCGGTGAGGCCGTTGGCCTTGAAGATGCCCTCGTTCACGAAAACTCCGGCAATGGCGAAAAAGGGCGCCACGCCGTACGTCTTGCCCTTCCAGGTCATGGCACCCTTCGCGGCCGCGCTTCCGGGAACGGAGGCGAGGTCGGCGCTCAGGTCCAGCAGCCGTCCCGCGTCGGCATAGCCACCCATGGTCGAGCCGCCCCAGGTCTGGAAGATGTCGGGCAGACCGCTGCCTGCCGCCATCGTGATCTTGGTCTTGTCCATCAGGCCCGGGTCCCCGAGGGCGACGTAGTCCACCGTTATGTCGGGGTTCTGCGCCTGGAAGTTCGCCACCAGCGCCTTCACGTAGGCGTGGTCGGCCCCGTCGTCCAGCAGGTCGCGGCCCCAGACTGTCAGCTTCACATTCTGTGCCGTTGCCGGAACGACTATCGCGAGACAACACAACGCAACCATGACGGCGATCAACGCGCGTTTTCTCATGACACTCCCCCTCTCTGTCTTTGGTCGGCCGCACGAAACGTACAGCGGCCCGCATTGTCCCGAGGGTACCCCGGGCCGCGCGCCCGGCGGAATCGGACGAAGACCGAATTCGCGGGTAGGCGGTATTACCTATCCCGGCTCTGGACCCACTTCACGGCGAAGCGCCGCAGGTCGCCGGCCCCGCCGATGCGGAGCTTTTCCTTGATGTGATCGCGATACGCGTTCACCGTCTTCACCGAGAGGTTCAGCTCCTTCGCGATCTCCGTGGCGCCATAGCCCTGGCCGATGTGCTCCAGTACCTCCAGCTCCCTGTCGCTGAGCCTCTCCACGGAGGGGGCCTCGGTCTCTTCGCGCTGGCTGAACATTGTCTCCAGGAGCCGGTCGCGCATTGCCGCCGACACGTAGATCTTTCCCGACAGCACCGTCGTGATGGCATCCAGCATGACTGAGGCGGCCTCCTGCTTCATGACGTACCCGCGGGCACCGGCCTTCAAGGCGCGCTCCGCGTACACCACCTCGTCGTGCATCGAGATGATGAGGATGAGGACCTCGGGATGCGCGACCTTGAGCGTCTTCACGAGGTCCAGTCCGTTCTGGCCGACGAGGGAAATGTCCACAAGTGCTACGTCCGGAACGACCCGCTCGAATGCGGCCACGGTCTCGGCAATCGTGCCCGTCTCCGCGCAGACTTCGAACCTCTGGTCGCTCCTGACCAGCGCCACCAGCCCCTGGCGGAAGACGGGATGATCGTCGACGACCAGGAATCGGATCGGTTTCCTCTTCATGGCTCTCCCCGCGCGCCATTTATACGGCAGCTTACCCGGGTGCCCGGGTCGAGCTTTTCGACGCGGAGCTCTACGGCCGCGGTCTCCGCCCGGTAGCGCATGATCCGCAGGCCCATGCCGTCCCCCGTGGTGGCGGCGGGCAGGCCGGTCCCGTAATCGCTCACCTCGGCGATCAGGGCGGGCGTCCGCGCCTGCCCGCCGTGGCCCGCGCTGCCGCGCTGACACCCGGAGGGCTCTTCGCGGTAGAGACGCACCTCCACGCGCTCGGAGCCTGAATGCTTCAGGGCATTGGAGAGCGCTTCCTGCACGATGCGGTACACCTGGAGGGCGCGGTCGGTGTCCGGCAGCCGGAAATCGGGGGAGGCGCGAAAATCGATGGCCGCCGGATACGTGCGGCGCGCCGCCAGCACAAGCTCCTCCACCGCGGCCACCAGGCCGCGTTCCTCCAGGCCCGCAGGGTAGAGACCGCGCGCGATCTGCTTTGCCCGGGCAATCGAATCCGCCAGCAGCGTGCCGATCTGCTCGACGGCCGTCCGCGCCCCGGCATCGTCGGCGGAAAGGGTGCCGCGCAGCACCGAGGCGTGCAGGGCGATCCCCGCGAGGTGCTGGCACAGGTCATCGTGGAGGTCCTGGCCGATCCTCTGCATCGTGCGGTTGGAGATCTCGATGACCTCCTTTTCCAGGCGCATCCGCCGATCGATCTCCTGGGTCAGCTCGCGATTGGTACGGGTCAGCTCCCCCGTGCGGCGCGACACCTCGATCTGCAGGCGGCGCTCGTGGGTCAGCACCTGGTCCAGGAGCAGGGCCCCCTTCAGCGCGCTCGCCACCTGTTCGCGGAGCGTGTCGTACACCGCGGGCTCCTCGGCACCCCCGGGAAGAAGCATGTAGCCCAGCGGCTCGTTCTGGAACACGAGGGGCTCCAGGACCCATCGCCCCTCCCGCCAGGAGTCTTCTATCCGCGGCGGCAGGAGCCGGGCGGAGTGGAAGCGCACGCCGCGGCGGGGGATGCCGCTTTTCGGTTCACTCCTGTCGTGACGGGCCGGCGACATGACAAGACGCGACCACTCACCCGCGGGGTGGTGCTGCTCGAAAAGCGCAATGTACCCTTCCCCGATCCCCAGCCGCGCGAGCCCTGCCTCCAGGCGGCCCATCATCACCGGCATCTCGAAGGCCCCTGCCAGGGATGCGCTGGTGGCCCGCAGGATGGCCAGCCTGTTTTCCGCCGTCACCCTGCGCACCGCCTGGAGACGGCTTTCCGATTCCCCGATGAGCACCCGGGCGAACTCGAACAGGGGCGCCAGGGCGATGCCGCTGCCGTCGACATTCGCGGCTGCCTGGTAATGGATGGCGGAGAGATAGTCATTCCACTTCCCAAGCTCCCCGCCCTCGAGTGTGGTCGCCGCCAGGGCCCGATTGAGGCGGAGGATGAACGCGTCGGCATCCCGGTGACGGGCATGCCCGACCATCTCCGAAATGGCGATCTTCTCGTGCGGCGCGGCCGTGGAGGGGATCTCCGCAAGCTCGGCATGGTAGCTCCGCCGGGGCGGGCAGCCGCAAGACTGGCGGATGGCGGTGGTGCAGGTCAGAACGCGTTCCGCCGGCCGCGTGCCGTCCATGAACTCCAGCAGCGAATCGACCGCAGAGGTGCCCAGGGCATGCAGGGGCTGCACGACGGTGGTGAGCGGGGGGGTGACATACCGTCCCTCCTCGATCCCGTCGAACCCGACAACCGCCACGTCCTCGGGCACACGGACGCCGGCCTCCAGGAGCACCTCCATCGCGCCGAGGGCCATGCGATCGTTCATGCAGACCACCGCGTCGAATGGCAGCGCGAGGCGCAGCAGGCGTCGGGCCGCCTCCGCCCCGGAGGCGCGCACGAAGGAGCCCGGCAGGGAGAGCCGTTCGTCGAATGCGACGCCGAGATCCGTGAGCGTCGTACGAACGGCGCGCTCGCGGTCCTCTGCCTCGGCATGCCCGCGCGGGCCGCAGATCAGGGCAAGGCGCGTGCGCCCATGATCGCTCACGAGGTGACGGACGATCCGCGCCACCCCGTCCGATCCGTCGGCCCTGATGCTCGGGAAGCCGGCAACCTCCAGCCCGACGGAGACCTGCGGGATGCTGCACCGCTCGGCAAAAAGCCTTTCGATCCCGTCCCTGTCCAGGAAGGTGGCGATGGCGGAGGATACTATGATGAGCCCGTCGATTGTCCGGAGGTCGGCGATCCGGTAGGCGATATTGGCCGCCGCCTCAGAGCCGTCGGGAGAGCCGATGCGGTGCCCGACGAATGTGACGACCCCCACCCCCCGTTCGCGGGCGCGCGACTCGACCCCCCGCCAGATTGCAATCTGATAGGCATCGTCGAGCTGTGCCGTGAAAAGGCCGATGGTTTTCCGCCGCGCTTTCTCCATGGGCGCCCTCAGGGTATCCCTTTTCTCCGGGGCATGGAACAGGCGGAAGTTCGGATCGCCTCCGTGGAGGAGGCGCCGTTCCGCCATCGGTGGAATGTCCGAAGGCGGGAGCGCGGTGAGGGAGGGCGGCCGGGTTCAGCGCGATCGGGCCGGGAGCACCTTCAGGTACATTGCCTTCGCATCACCGGGGGCATAGAAGTCCTCCAGCTCGGCGATCTGCGTGTAGCCGCGCGCCAGGTAGAACGCGCGGGTGGGTACGTAGAGAGGACGCGCGGATGTCTCTATGTACACGCGCGTGCCGCCCAGCGCCGCAATTGCCTCCTCGCTCTGCTCCAGGAGCTGCGTCCCCAGCCCCTTGCCCCGGAACTCGCCGGACACAACGAGCCAGTACAGGTCGTAGCTCTCCTTCGTGCAGGCAATCGGGCCGTAGCTGGCGTATCCCACCGTCTGCCCGTCCTGCTCGGCAAAGAGGAAGTGGTAGCCGCAGCGGGGCCCCTTGGCAAGGCGATCCTCTACCAGCTCGACCGCCGTATCGATTTCCTCCGCGTAAAAGAAGCCGGTTGAATCGGCGATCCGGCGGACCGCCTCCAGGTCCTTCTCAGTCACCGAGGTCCGAAAATCAATCTTCACTGTGTTCATGCGTGGCACTCCCTGTCGCTCCTGGCGACCTTTCCTTCTGCCTCTGACACGATCCTTCGTACGACATCCACGATTGACAACCCTCTCTGCTCAGCCGCTGCCATGAATCCGGCATCAGGAGAGAGGCAAGGGTTGGTGTTGATCTCCAGCACCCACGGTTTCCCTTCTCCATCAATGCGGAAGTCCACCCGCGCGTAGCCGCGCAGCCCGAAATGCCTCCAGCACAGCAGGCACAGCCGGCGCATCTCCGCCAGGAGCTGTGCGTCCTCCGGCGGGAACTCGAAGCGCCGCGGCGTGCTGTCGTACTCGAAAGAGTCCTCCACCCACTTTGCCCGGTAGCCCACCACCCGCGGCTTTCCCTCGGGGTAGCCGATGAACCTGATCTCGGCGGGGGGCAGGCATTCGGGCTCCGCTCTGTCGGCTCCGCCAAGGAGAGCGCAGTTGAACTCCCGCCCGTCGATGTAGCGCTCCACGAAGAGGCTGCCGCTGCTCTCACGCGGGCTGCGCCGCCTGAGCTCCGCGGCGAGCTCCTCCCGCGAGCGGACCACCGCGCTGTCCTCCATCCCGATCGAGGCATGCTCCCAGACCTGTTTCACGATCCAGGGCGTGCCGAAATCAGTCTCGCCCTCCAGCGCCTCCTTGGCGCCGGCCCACGCGGGGGTGGGGATCCCGCCGGCTGCGAGGCTCTTCTTCGCCAGCAGCTTGTGCGAGGTCAGGAGGATGGCTTCACAGGGTGCCCCCGTATAGGGAATGCCCAGGCTGTCCAGGAGGCTGGGCGCGAGGTGGATCAGGCTGCCCTTGCCATCAATGGTTTCCGCCAGGTTGAAGGCGATGAGAGGCTCGGCTGCCTTCAGCACCGCTGCGGCAGCCCCGAGGTCGAGGGTAAGGGGCACATCGAAGGATTCGTGGCCAAGCTCTTCCAGGGCGGCGCGGACGGTCTTCACCTGCACCAGCACGTCCTGCTCGTCGGCGTCGGCGGAAGAGTCGACACGACCGTAGACTATCGCGACCTTTCGCTGGCTCATGGGAGGAAAAAGGGCGGTTGGGAAGAAAAGTGCGCCGCTTCCGTTTCCGGAGCGGCGCATCGTCTGCTCATTCGCAGTGCTCGTCCACCTGGGCTTGCTGCCCTGCCTCGCGGCTGACGCCGCGACCTACGGTATCCGGGTAGCGGAACTGCAGCCCTTGATAATTGCGGAGCAGCAGGTCATCCCCGTCCCGCCCGACCACGTACTCGGGCAGCAGCGGGATCTTCCCGCCGCCTGCCGGCGCGTCTATCACGTAGCTGGGAACCGCGTAGCCCGATGTGTGGCCGCGAAGGCCCTCGATCATCTCCAGTCCCTTCTGCACCTGCGTACGGAAGTGGGAGGAGCCGACGATCGGGTCGCACTGGTACAGGTAGTAGGGCTTCACGCGCGCCTTCAGAAGGCCGTGCATGAGTCTCTTCATGGTCTCCACGTTGTCGTTGATGCCCGAAAGGAGCACCGTCTGGCTTCCCAGCGGGATGCCGGCATCGGCCAGCCGTCCGCAGGCTTCCACCGTTTCCGGGGTGAGCTCATCCGGGTGGGTGAAGTGGATGCTCATCCACAGCGGGTGGTAGCGCTTCAGGACACGGGTGAGAGAGACGGTGATGCGCTGCGGCATGACCACCGGGGTCTTTGTGCCGATCCTTATGAACTCCACGTGGGGGATCCGGTGCAGCCGGGAGAGCAGCCAGTCGAGCTTCTCCTCCGACAGTGTCAGGGGGTCCCCGCCGGACAGCAGCACGTCGCGCACCTCGGTGTGGGCCTCGATGTAGGCGATGGCCTCTTCCCACTGGGCCTGGAAAAAGATGCTGTTGTTGTCGGGGTTCTCCACCATGCGCGAGCGCGTGCAGTAGCGGCAGTTGGAGGCGCAGGTGTTCGCCACGAGGAACAGCACCCTGTCGGGATAGCGGTGCACGATGCAGGGCACGGGGCTGTCCTTGTCCTCGCTCAGGGGGTCTTCAGCCTCCCCCGTCCCCCTCAGATACTCGTCAGTGACCGGGATCATGGTGCGGCGGATCGGCTGATCCGCGTTCTCGGGATCCACAAGGCTGAGGTAGTAGGGAGTGATTGCGAAAGGAAGGGAACCGGTGTGCCGCGCGATTGCGGTCCGCTCATCGTCCGTCAGCCTGATGATCCGCTCCAGCTCATCGAGGGAGCGGACGCGGTTGCGCAGCTGCCAGCGCCAGTCGCACCATTCGGCGACAGTGGCAAGCGGGAAAAAGCGCGCGCGGAACTCCTCGGATGATCGGGAAACGGTGAATCTCGGTGTGGCGGGGGTCGTTCTCTTCAGCGGGCGGGAATAGGACGTGAACGGCGGGATCGTAGTCCGGATACCGGCAAGCCCGGCAAGCTCCTGGACTACGGGCATTGTACCTGGAGGTTCTGCCTCCTCAGTGCTGAGCACTTTGGTTTCCATATTCTGTCAGGACTCCTTCGAGTTCATCAGGATGCGGAGGGGGCAACGCTCCCTCCTGCGGGGTTATGGGCTGCACGTCGTTTCATGCGGTGCATGAGATGCGAACGGCGGGTCCCCTCCCCTGTTGCCGACAAATCAATGTTTACTACAACGAAAAAACAAATGCAAGAGCTTTCTCTTTCGCGGAGAAAAAATTCCTCCCCGCGTCCGCCCATTTACCCCTACGACCGTCAAGTAGAGTATCGGCGCGTGAGCCGGGTTTCTGCTACACTCTCCGAATGGTCCGTCTGGCAGTCATCGGGGGAGGCCCCGCCGGTTACATGGCCGCGATCTCGGCCGCTCCTGGCGGCATTCCGGCGGCCGCCGCCGGCGCCCCTTCCGCCCCCGAGCTCAGCATCTTCGACGCGGGGGTCCCGCTTGCCACGCTGCTGCGCACCGGCGGGGGCAGGTGCAACATCGCCAACACCCTCACCGACAAGCAGGAGCTTGCCGCCCAGTATCCCCGGGGCGGGAAGTTCCTCTTCTCGGCATTCGCCCGTTTCGGCCCCCGGGAGGTCATCACCTGGTTCGTCTCCCGCGGCTGCCCGCTGCAGGAGGAAGAGGGCGGGAGGATGTTCCCCCGCTCGGGACGCGCGGAGGACGTGCGCGACCTCCTGGCAGGGGAGGCGAAGCGGCTGGGCATCAGGGTCCACGCCCAGGCCGCGGTGACGGCCATGAAGCGCACGGAGTCGGGCTTCTCTCTGACCACCTCACGCGGCGTGCAAGTGTTCGACCGGGTTGTAATTGCAACGGGAGGGGACGCGAAGGACTCCCCGGGCTCAGGCTACGCCTTGGCAAGCGCCCTGGGGCACACCGTCACTCCCCTTGCCCCGTCCCTGGCGGCTCTGGTGGCGCAGGAGAAGTGGCCGGGCACCGTGGCAGGGCTCACCCTCCGCCAGGCGCGGCTTTCCGCCCGGTTCCAGGGGAAGAAGCTCGCCGTGGAAACGGGGGACATGCTCTTCACGCACACGGGCGTATCGGGTCCCCTCGCCTTCCGTATCTCCTCACGGAGCGCCTTCCTGGATTTCTCGGCCGCTTCGCCGCTCCAGCTCGAGCTTTCGCCGCTGCCTGACAGGAAGCCACCCGAAATCGAGGCCACGCTGCTGCAGGCCGTCACCCGCTCCCCCCACCAGCGGGTTGCCGAGGCCGTCCGCCAGCTGGTACCGCGCTCGCTTGCGGAGGCCATCGTAGACCTTGCCGGCATCGACCCTCTCATGCCCTGTTCCCACCTGGGACGGGAGGCGCGGAAGGGCATCGAACGGCTCGTGGAGCGCCTTCCCATCACCGTCATCGGCAGGGAAAAGGGAAACGAGATGGTCACGGCGGGTGGCATCGTGCTTTCCGAGGTGGACCCGCGCAGCATGGAGTCCCGCCTGGTTCCCGGGCTTTTCTTCTGCGGGGAGGTGCTGGACATCGATGGCTTTACCGGCGGGTTCAACCTGCTGGCCGCCTGGTCCACGGGCCGCTGCGCGGGGCTCGCAGCAGCCTCCTGAATACAGTATCTTAGAGCGATAATGCACAATGACCTGATTTCGCAGGATACTGCCAGGCCCGTGGGGGGGAGTGGCGGCGGAAATGCCACCAGGAGTGGCGGCGGAAATGCCACCAGGAGTGGCGGCGGAAATGCCGACCCCGGCACGCGCGCCGTCCTCGTGGGCGTCGAGCTGAAGGGCCGTACCTCGACCTGGACAATCCAGGACTCCCTGGCCGAGCTGGGACGCCTGGCCTCCACCGCGGGCCTGGAGGTGGCGGATGCCACCTGGCAGAAGCTGGAGCGCCCGCACCCCCGGACCTGGATCGGTTCCGGCAAGGTGACCGAGGTCAAGGAGCTCTGCGCCGCCCACGATGCAGGGGTCGTGCTCTTCGACGACGAGCTCTCCCCCGGCCAGCAGAAAAAGCTTGAAGGGACCCTCGGGGAGGGCATCCGCGTCATCGACCGTACCCGGCTCATCCTCGATATCTTCGCCCAGCACGCCCACACGCGGGAAGGAAAGCTGCAGGTGGAGCTGGCGCAGTACCAGTACCTGCTGCCGCGGCTGGCCGGGCTGCGCTCAGGACTCTCCCAGCAGGCAGGGACCTCGGGAACCGTCGGGCTGAAGGGCCCTGGGGAGACGCAGCTTGAGCTGGACAGGCGGCAGGCGCGGCGGAGGATCGCCACCCTGCGCAGCGGGCTGGAGGAGATGCGCAGCCAACGGCTGCGCCATCGGCAGCGCAGGGAGAGCTCGGGGATCCCCGTCATCGCCCTTGTCGGCTACACCAACGCGGGCAAAAGCTCGCTTTTGAATGCGCTCACCGGCGCCGGCGTCCTGGTGCAGGACAAGCTCTTCGCGACCCTGGACCCCACCACGCGGCGGCTGAAGCTGCCCGGCGGGCGCGAGGCGCTGCTCACCGACACCGTCGGTTTCATACGCAAGCTCCCCCACGACCTCGTTGCCGCCTTCCGGGCCACCCTGGAAGGCATCGAGGAAGCCTCCCTCATCCTGCACATCGTCGACAGCTCGCAGCCCCACGCCTCGGAGCAGATCGTTGCCGTGGAGGAGGTCCTTTCCGGCCTCGAGATCGCACAGACCCCGCAGCTCATCGTGTGGAACAAGACGGATCTCCTGCCTGACCATCTCCCCCCCGCGGTGCTGGGGACCCCGCGCGATCAAGCGCTGACCATCAGCGCCCGAACGGGAGACGGCATAGGCGCGCTCCTGGCCAAGGTGGAGGCGATGCTGGGAGAGAGCCTGGTGGATCTCAGCGTGCTGATCCCCTACGACCGCTACGAGCTGGTGCGGCTGCTCTACGAGCAGGGCACCGTGTCCTCCAAGGCGGACTCGCCGGCGGGGGTGCTGCTGCGCGCCTCGGTGCCCGAGGCCATAGCCGCCCGGCTGACGGAGTTCGTGACCGAAGAAAGGGAAGCCCCGACCGTCTGAGGCTCAGCGGGTCGGAGCAGCCGACCCTGCCGGGCCGGCCGCCCGCCGCCGGTATTCCGCGTACGTCGAATACAGCTCCCCACCGCGCTTCTGCTTCGCCGTGTCGATGAACACCACGAGGTTGCGCGTGCGCTTGGCCTCGTACATGGCCTTGTCCACCCGTTCCACCGCCTTCGCGAAATCCTCCGCGGCGCTGATGTCCCCCACGCCGACGGAGAGCGTCCCGCAGGGCTGCTGGCGCTCATCGGCGATCTTCTTCACGTCCATGAGCGATTCGCTTCCCTGGATGCGGCTCTCCTGGGCGTAGCGCAGCCGCTCGGCGAGAACGATCCCCGTGTGCAGGTCAGCCGGCGCCACCACGAGCAGCTCCTCCCCGCCGAAGCGGATGGCCACGTCCCCCTCCCTGATGTTGTCGAGGATCAGCCCCGCGGTGGACTTCAGCACCTCGTCGCCCCGCCCGTGGCCGAGGGTGTCGTTCACCCACTTGAAGTGGTCGATGTCGATGAGGATCAGCACGAGAGGCTTGCGCTGCTTGCGCAGCTTTTCCAGCTTCCGGGGCAGCTCGTTCAGGAAGAAGTCCTTGTTCTGCAGTCCCGTGAGGGCATCCAGGAACCGCCCGGGGAAATCATCCTTCAGCGCCACCTGCAGCGCCTCGGGGGTTTCCCGCCCGCGGGTGGCGCGCTCCCGCTCCCATGCTTCCCTGTCCTCGGCGGTGGCAAGGACAATGCCATGGCCCGCGTGCGCGGCAAAGCTGTTGGGATCGTTCAGCAGATACTCGTAGAGCTCCGCGACGCCGCGGAAGACGTCCATGAACGCAACCTGGGCCTTCTGGGGAATATCGAGGACTGATTCCCTGAACCGCGCCTCGATCCACCGGCGGACCTGTCGCGTGACGGCACGGTAGTCAGGGGAGCCCGTCTTCGTGCAGGAAATGAAATCCACCAGCCCCCGCTTCCCGAGATCTTCGAGGTTCCTTCTGCCCACGGGGTCAGCGGCTGACAGCAGGCCCTGGTTCACCACCTTTCCCGCCTCGTCGAGGGTGTCTTTCAGGAGGGAAGCCAGCTCGAAGAGCTTGTCCCCGTCGTAAAGCTCCCGCGCCTTGAGTATGTGGCCGAAATTGCGGATGGCCCTGTTGCGCAGCTGGTTGATCCTCTCCTCGATGGCCCATGCCCTCTCGCTTTCCTTGAAGAGCTTCGCGTAGCGGGGATCGCCCTCCAGCTCGCGGCTGTACTCGCGGATCTCGTCGAGGTAGGGCTCGAAGAGGCGCAGGTAGGCGTCGTGCCAGGCCTCGCGCAAGGTGATGAATGATTCGGCGGCGCCCTCGCGGCCTACCATCTTTTCCAGCGCCCCCGGCTCCACCGAGGAGAGCAGGTCATCGAGGAAGGCGTGCAGCACCATGATCAGACACATGATGTCGGTGGAGGACAGGCGCTCCATGTCCGCCAGCCGGCTTCGAAAGGTGGGGGACCGGACGAAGATCCGGTTGGCGAAATACGGCAGGGCGTACTGGCCCTGCTCGGCGCGCTCGATGCCGGAGTCGGGAAACAGGGACCCCAGCGTCGCCAGGGTGCCCTCGAAGCGGACGCTGAACTTTTCGGACTTCTCCCGCTCCAGGCGCGCCAGCTCCCGTGCCTGCTGCTCGGCCAGCTCCTTCTCCCGCTGCTCTTTCATCCTGCGCTTGTATCCCTCCCAGGTGAGGATGTCATCCTCGCGCAGGCCCAGGAATGCGAGGATGGCGGCGCGCTTCTCGGCGCTGACGTCCTCCTCGGGATAGAAGGAGACGATCATCTTCAGCAGGGCGGGATACAGCTCGCGGCCGAAACGGCGCAGGTTCTGGAAGCCCGACCTGAAGAGAGACTCGGCGTCGGCCAGGTCGGAGGCGGCGCGGGGGCCGGGATAGTACTGCGAATTGACGTCCCTCACGATGTCGAACAGCCGCTCCAGCCGGTCGTACTCGATGCGCTCCGTCATCGTGATCAGCCGGCAGCCGTCCCGCACTACCCGGGCAAGCTCGGAAACCGGCACCTTGCGGCCCGTGCGCAGGTCCACGCCGAGATACTCCAGTCCCCTGCGCAACATCTCCTGCGGCTGGGTGAAGACGCCGAAGAACTCGAGCGTGAAAGGCTCGCGCGACTTCAGGGACCTCTGCACCTCCGCCGGACCCGGAATGGGACTCTCCCGGGCGGGAGACCGCGGATGGGGCCGGCCGCCGAGAAGCTTCTGGGCGCTGTCGGCCAGCGCATCCAGGTTGTCGACGAAAGAGAGCTGGGAGGGGTTCTCGCCGCGGTACCCGGTTGTTCGGGAGAGCACGCGCAGAAGTGCAGGGTTTACGTAGTCACCGCGGGCGGGGTCGAAGATGGCGAGCATGTCGTTGAGGCGCTCGGGCAGCCGCGTGATGAGAAGACCCCTGCGGTAGGCGTAGGAATTGATGCGCCGGCGCAGCCAGGGCGGGACGTCCGGCAGCCAGTCCACCGCGCGCCGCGCGCGCTCGTCCCCGGGGACGGCCCGGGCTGCCGCGGACCGGGCGCGCTCGGATGCCCTGCGCTCGCGCCCCTGCCGCGGCGCGGGGGGGCGGGCGGCAGCGGCCGCTTTGCGCTTCTCCTCGAGCTCTTTCTGGGCCTTCAGGCTCTCCAGCGCCGCCCGGGAGCGCCGCCGCGCCTCCTCCTCCCCGTAGCCCTTCTCGCGCAGGGTGCGGTAGACCTTGTCGATCTCTTCCTTAGAGATACCCTGGCGAAGGAGAGAGTCCATGAGTTTCGACTTGTCGTCATCGCTGCCGGGCATGCGCACACTATAGCACCCGAAGCGATGGGAAGTCATTGACGCGGGGGACCCGCGGGAGGCGGGCGCGAGGGATCGCGGGGAGGTCCCGCTCTCAGCCCCCGGCCAGCCGTGCGGAAAACGCGCGCACCGCATCGCTCCTGCCCGAAAACGCGCAGAGGGTGGTCCTCCAGCTGATGCGCTGCCTGCTGCTCCCCGGCCCCGCCGCCGGTGAGGAGCAGGAGAACTCCCCGTGGCCGCGCGTGCCATCCCAGCGGCACTCGATGAGCCCCGGGCCGCGGGCATCGGCGCCGTCACGGGTGAAGTCCTTTACCAGGAGCTGCGAGCGGCCCCCCTCGTGATCCTCGCGGCAGATGATCCTGCTTCTCGCGTCTGCCGCCGCCAGGCCCACGCGCAGGGCATGGGCGCCGCGAAGGGGGACAACCGCGCAGTTCTCCTCCAGCCCGACGGTCCCCGCCGGCAGGTCCGCCAGGGCCGTGTCCCCCCAATACCTGCGCAGCGGCACGCGCACCTCGGAGCCGGCAGGCACCTGGGTCAGGTTCCACAGCCACACGGGGCAGAGGCGATCGCCGGACACCTCGAGGGTGACCTGCTCCTCGTAGCCTGCCTGGCGGAAGGTGGCGCCCCCCCACCCCTGGGCAAGCTCGGCTTCGCCCAGCGGCCGGATGCGCCGCTCGAGCCTGAATCGCACCCGCGACCCCGACTTCC
>JBEKVA010000005.1:5898-33183 GCA_049514475.1 Spirochaetia bacterium | reverse complement strand
CATGCTCTTCCCTTTCCTCTGGATGCTCCTGTCGAGCTTCAAGGACGCGACGCAGATCTACGAGATGACGCTCTTCCCCGCAAAGCCTACCCTCGACAACTACCTCTCCCTCTTCCTGTCCAGGGGCTCCCGTTTCCCCCAATGGTTTCTCAACAGCGCGATCGTCGGGGTGGCCACGACGGCGTCAGTGCTGCTCTTCGATTCGCTTGTCGGATACACCCTCGCCAAGTTTCGGTTTCCCGGCAAGCGGATCATCTTCCTCCTCATCATCAGCACGCTCATGATCCCCACCGAGATGCTCGTGATTCCCTGGTACGCGCTGGCCAGGGCACTCAAGTGGGTCAACAGCTACTGGGGCATCATGTTCCCGGGCATGATCAGCGCCTTCGGCGTCTTCCTGATGCGCCAGTTCATGGGGACGCTGCCGGATGACCTCATCGACGCGGCGCGGGTCGACGGGAGGGGGGAGCTGCAGATCTTCTTCACCGTCATCCTCCCCCTTGCAACCCCTGCCCTCGCGATCCTCGCGATCTTCAACTTCATCGGCAACTGGAACGCCTTCCTCTGGCCCCTGATAGCGGCGGCAACACCGCGCATGTTCACCCTCCCCGTCGGGCTCGCCAATTTCTCCGGCGAGGCAGGCAGCAACTGGCAGTCCATCATGACCGCCGCCACGGTCTCCCTGCTGCCCCTGGTCATCGTTTTCCTGATTTTCCAGAAACAGATCGTCAAGGGCATCGCACTCACCGGACTGAAGGGGTAGTGTCTATGAGCGTCGCCTTCTCGCGCGTCTACGTCGAGCACGTCCTTGACCCGGGCTACCGGAACTGGAAGAGGCTCTACTACGGCGACCTGCTTGCCGTGCACAAGGCCCATCTCATCATGCTCCAGGAGACCGGCATCGTGTCCCGGACGGCCGCGGCGGCGATAAAGGCCTCCATGGCAAGTATCGAGGCTGGGACAGTATTACCTGATCACCTCCCCGAGGGGTTGGAAGACCTTTCCTTCTTCTACGAGAAGGAGCTGGATCGCCACGGGGCAGGGAGCGCCGCTTCCCTGCACACGGCGCGCAGCCGAAACGACATGGACACAACGGTCTTCAGGCTCGCCTTGAAGCGCGAGCTCCGCGATCTGGTGGGCCGCCTGGCCTCTTGTGCAAGGACAATCCTTCAGCGCGCTCGCGCCGGCGAGAGTGAGCTCACCATCCTCTCCACGCACGGGCAGCCCGCCAACGTCTCGACGATGGCACACTACCTGAGCGCCTTCCTCCTCGATTTCCTGGAAGGGACCGAGTCCCTCGTCACGGCCATGGGATTCACTGACCACTGCCCCCTCGGGGCCTGCGCTATCACGGGCACAGGTTTCGCCATCGACCGCGACCGCACCTCGCATCTCCTGGGTTTCAGCTCTCCCGTCCCCAACACCTACCAGGCCATCGCGACATCGCATTGGTTGACTGTTCCCGCCCAGGCGCTGCAGCTCATCCTCTCCGACACGGGGCGCCTTGCCACCGATATGCTTCACAAAGCAGCCGCCGAAGTGGGGCTCCTCGTGTTCCCCGACGATCTCGTACAAACAAGCAGCATCATGCCGCAAAAGCGCAACCCGGTGATCCTCGAGCACATACGCATCCGGGCGGCGCTCGCGGCGGGGGCCTGCGATTCGATCGTGCGCCTCTTCAGGAACGTTCCCTACCAGGACGTGAACGAGGCTGCGGACACCCCGGTGAGCGAGTTCATCGACTCCCTTTCCCAGGCGCGCTCATGCGTGGCACTCCTGGAGCTGGCGGTCAGCAAGGTCGCTTCCAGCCAGCCGCGCGCCCGAGAGATGGCGGTTACGTTCGGGGTGACGACGACCGAGCTCGCGGACACCATGGTCCGTGCCTGCGACGTCAACTTCCAAAGCGCGCATCATGCCTGCGCCGCGTTCGTCCGTTCGGGGCACGACAAGACCCGGCTGCGGGAGGCATTCAGAGAGATGGTGGGCAAGGAGCTCCCCCTTTCGGACCAGGAAATCGATGAAGCACTGGAGCCCGAGCGCTTCGTCGCGGTGAGGAAGACCCCGGGAGGTCCCGCGCCAGCCGGGATGGCGTCCGTGTATGCTGCCGTTGCGGCGGCGATGGCGCGGATCGACGCGGCAGTGGCCGAGATGGACGAGCGCGGTCGTTCAGCCGCCGCCGAGCTCAGGGCCGCCTGGGACAGGCTGGGTTAGTCCCTCAGAAGTTCTCCGAAGCCATCGTGCATGATCTTGCGAGTCCATACGATCACTTGATCGAGGTCGTACTTCTGACCTTCTTCGAGCCACCAACCGATCGTCCCAATGAACAGATTGGCCGCGATTGCGTAAGGAATGTCATAATTCGGCTTCTTCACCCCGCCGCCGCGCGCACCGGTTGGTTTGTTCTGTTTGATTCTCGCCTCCATCCTCTCCTTCACAACGGAGGCGAAATGTTCACGGATACGGCGAATGAACAGCGCATTGCTGCTTGAGCTGAAAAGCGTTCGATAGAGGCGATCGTTGTCGGCGACATGCTTGAAGATGATTCCCCAGGATTTCAGGATCACCGTAGAATCCGTCTTATCAACTTCGAGGAGTGACCTTGGGGGCCCAAATGCTCGCAACATGGAGTCCAGCGCCTCGGCGAAGATCGCGTCTGCAAGGTGATACTTGTCCTGGTAGTGGCGATAAAAGGTTGCATGGTTGACCTGTGCAGTATCGGTAATGTCCTGGACTGTGATCGATTCGAAGCTGTGGTCACCCATCAGCTCGATAAAGGCGTCCTGCAGCAATTTTCGTGTTCTCAGGACTCGAGGATCCTCCTTATCCGCGACACTTCCGCGTTTTTGTCGCATTTGCGATATCTGCCTTGAACTGTCGATTGAACTTCCCATGATTTGCTCTACATTTCCAGCATAGCGATAAAGTGTTGCTTATTCAACACACTGTCGCTCTTCAGGAGGTGCAAGAGGTGGGCGGAATCGAAACGGATATCGCAACGGCGGGCGACAGGGCAAAAAAAGTCAAGCCACCAAAGGAAAAACTCGATCCGATCGTGCTCAAGGCAGCCATCATCCTGGTGTTCGGTTCTCTTGCGCCGTTATTGGATTCAACAATGGTCAATGTGGCCATAAAAACAATGTCCGCCGACATGAGAAGTACGGTTTCGGTTATCCAATGGGTCATCACGGGATATGTGTTGGCAATGGGCCTGGCAGTCCCGGTTTCAGGATGGGCCGTCAACCGTTTCGGCGGCAAGCGGGTATACATGTTTTCACTCGCCGTGTTTTTTGCAGGTTCACTGCTATCCTCAGTGTCATGGAATATCGGCAGCCTGATAGTATTCAGGCTTCTGCAGGGGGTTGGCGCAGGATTGATGATTCCGACCCTGCAGACAATTCTTGTTCAGATTGCCGGCGGGCGAAACCTGGGGCGCATTATGTCTATCGTCAGCATACCGGCGCTTCTGGGACCAATCCTTGGCCCGGTGCTGGGCGGGGTAATTGTAAACAGCCTAAGCTGGCGTTGGATTTTCTATATCAATATTCCAATCACCATCGTCGGTATCATAGCGGCTTGGCGATTGCCAACGGACAAGCCTTCCGGCGGGAAACAGTCTCTTGATGTTATTGGGCTTTTGCTGCTGTCCCCGGCATTCGCAATACTCATTTACGGCATTGCGCAGATCAGCTCGCATGGCGGTTTGAAAAGCAGCGCGGTTGTGATTCCGCTCGTGCTCGGGCTGATCCTGATGGCCGCTTTTATTGCATATACATTACGCAAGAAAGATGCGCCGGTGCTTGATTTGCATCTTTTTAAATCACGGAATTTTTCCGCTTCGAGCGCTTTGCTTTTCCTGACCGGCATCGTCACGAATGGCGCCATGCTTCTTCTCCCCTTGTACTATCAACAGGTTCGTGGGCAAAACGCATTGTATGCCGGCCTTTGGCTGATTCCTCAGGGTGTCGGCATGCTGCTCACCAGAAGCTGGGTCGGGAGACTGGCCGACCGCAATGGCTCGCGCTACATCGTCCTGGTCAGTCTTGTGGTGACAATGGTGGGTACGCTGCCGTTTGCTTTTGCAGGGGCCGGCACCAGCCAGGTGCTGCTGGCTGCGTCGCTGCTGATACGCGGGGCCGGGCTTGGCGGATTGCTCATTCCAATCATGGCTTCTGCCTATATCGGGCTAAGCAGGGAGCAAGTCCCCCATGCCAGTATTACAACAAGGATTTTGCAGACGATCGGCGGCGCGTTCGGGTCGGGCATACTGGCGACAGTCGTACAACACCAGATATCCAGCCAAACGGTCTCTGGCGTGAACAGTATTGCAGGCGCGTACAATGTCGCCTTTTGGTGGTCGATTGGCTTTGCGGTGATAGCGGCCATTCCAGCGCTCCTCCTGTCCAAGCGTATAGAGAAACAGGTGACCGCATGAATATCAGGAGGATGCGGTGAAACGGACGCTATTTCAATGGAGGACTTCGAAATCAATGCGATTCGAAGCCGTGCTTGACGAATGGCTCGACCCCAGTAAAATCCGTGACCGAAGGTACGGGAGCCGTACGACAAGCACGAAGGGCAATTCATCCCGGGAAATCTCGGCCAAGCTTTCCGAGTGTTTTTCAGAAGCCGTTCAGTCACGCCTAATGTCATTGTCATCCACATGGCTATGCTGGTGTCCTAGAGCATGAACGAAAAGAGGCGTTGAATTGGAAGTTCAAGTATTTTACTTCACTGGTACGGGAAATTCGCTTGTTATTGCAAGGGGCGTCGCCGAACAGATTGAAGGCCACCTGACCGCGATACCTTCCGTTGTTGATAAAGAAAGCATTCAGGCCGAAGCCAAAATCGTTGGAGTTGTATTTCCGGTTTATATGCGAGGAGTGCCCCTTATTGTAAAACGTTTTGTCAAAAAACTTAAGGATCTTGAAGGTCGCTATATTTTCGCGATTGCCACTCACGGAGGAAAACCAGGAGCAACCATCAACATCTTTATGAAGGAACAAGATCAAGGATGATTCGTCTTGAAGGTGGAAAAAGAATGATCAAGTCCATCGAATTTAGTTTCAAAACTCTAGGGAATTGGCATAAGGGCAGAGCAAGGGTGGTGGTCTTTGGAGTTAAGTAGCCAAAAGGGACAACGGTTGATCGGTGCCCCTTGGGAGTATTGCGGTTTCATGGCAATATTGAGATAGGCTTTTCGTCGTATTACAGAGACAGGAGAACTTCCTCATGGCAGACAACAAGAAAGAGCTTTCTAATATCGAATTCAGCAAGGATGCGGCGCATTATGACCAATCCAAGAGATACGAGACTCTGAGAAAGAGCTACCCCACTATTGTCGCTGAGGCCCTTAGCTCTCCGTTTGCAGCAATGCTTGATATTGGCTGCGGAACCGGTGCCCTTCTTCAGATGATTCAAGAAAAGAGGAAGGACGCTCGTCTTTTCGGCGTTGACCTCTCGGAGCAGATGATACAGGTAGCAAAGGCAAAGCTCGGAGAGAAGGCAGACCTCCGAGTCTCGGATTCGGAGAAGCTTCCGTTCTCAAATGAGGCGTTTGACCTTGTAATGTGCACCTTCTCATTTCACCATTATCCGAATCCAGGCGCCGTCCTATTAGAAGTCCGAAGGGTTCTCGCACCAAGCGGCAGACTCATTCTGGCTGACCCTACGGGTCCCATGCCATTGAGGCAACTGGGAATGGTCATTGGTATCTTCATCAAGGATGGGACTGTCAGAATCTACTCCAAGAAAGAAATGCATGGCCTTGCCAAGGGTGCTGGACTCGAAGTTACAAAGTGGGTGAAGCTCAATTGGCATAGCTACATGATGGTTGCACGGTAGGCAACGGGCATAACCGACTGCTCTGAGTGCAAAGAGCAACGACCTATCTTTGAGAGTACCATCGTCAAGCTGGAACGATTTAAGTGTAAGTAGCATATCCAGAATTTACCAATCTTGATTCTCGACCCTGAAGTAAATATTCTTCTTCCCAGAGGTAAGTCGCGATGAGGTTTCAGACCTTTGTGTTTATTGTCGTCCTCACGCTTGTTGCTCCTTTTGTTGCTTCTGCTCAAGAATCGACTACCACTGGCGATCACCGGATTGCCAATATTCTTGATAGAACCGGACTAAAGTATTCAGTAGACAGCGACGGCAACTTTTCTCTCAAACTATTTTTAGACAAAGACCGTTCTCAGGTTGTATTTATCATGGGTTCCGCAGAAAAGATCGACAAGCTTGAGGTTATTGAGCTATGGTCAAGCGCCGGAACCTTTGACAGCCTTCCCGAAGAAGATGTTGTTCGAGACCTGTTGGCTGACAGCGGGACAAAGCCGATTGGATTCTGGAGCGTCGAAGGAGCTACAGATGGAGGTTATACAGTCTATTTCTCGGTAAGAGTTCCTTTGTATGTGAAAGATTCTGACCTAGTCTCCCTGCTTCGATATACTGCAAATATAGCTAATCAAGAAGAAAAAGAACTATTCTATTCCGATGAACATTTGCCCGATGCTGCCCTTCACGAGAACCCCACGAAAGGTATTTAGCAACCCTCCTACATTGTAACATTTTTTGATTTCGCATATTATCCAAACAAGAGGATTATATGTCAAAAGAAAGATTGTACGATGCTAAGCAGGCTTCATTTATGGCGCGGATAACCTTGAGCACGTTCCGCACAAAGGTATCTAAACTTGGAATCAAGGGTCAGCGGGACGGTCTAAAAATGTATTATACCAGGGCGCAAGTGCAGGATGTTTACGACGGCAGAGAATCCAAGAAAGAAAAGGCATTGCCCGCTAAGAAGGCAAAGGTTAAGAAATCGGCTGCCCGGAGGATTGAAAGAAAAGTTAGAGCAAAGAAGTAATTCTCGCAATTGTATTGTCTATAAATACTAGTAAAGCTCCCAGACTTCATCCTCTTATCGAATTTGCCGAGCGCATAAGAAAGCAGACCAACAAGGACATTACAGCTAATGCTTTTAATCCTGGACAGATGCCTGGTACAGGATTAAGCCCAGAATTTCACGCACCGCCGATCAGCGGCATCCGCTCGACAGTGCCAAGGGTCACGATGTTCTACTTGGCGGTTTCGTTTTCATCGGTTATCAGGCGGCCTGCCTCTAGCAAACTGCAGTGATGATTGCCGGGAAAAGGCAGCGTCCTGTCTTTCTCGGTATCGATACTCCGACGGCGTAGTGCCGGTCTTCTTCTTAAAGGCTTTCGAAAAGGCGGTGTCTGATTCATACCCTAAATTGGCCGCAATATGCGACAGTTTCTGATTGTCGTCCTGAAGAAAACGCATCGCCAAATGCATCCTCCAGTCGACGAGATACCACAGTGGCGACATTCCCACCCGCACCGACCACAAGGCAAAACTTGACGCCGCCCCTGACCTCAAAGTGGATTCCCCGCGGTGCCTACAGCCGCAAGAGAGTGCCTTGTTTTCGGCCGGTTGCAGCTGCAACCGCCTGCATAGGCTGTTTGTAACGCGAAAACGCAGCCTCGACATTCCTGAACTGACCTTGCTCGTCAAACATCTCGTCCTTGATATCAAGTGGAGGATTGGTGGACATGTTGTACATGTGCAGCCCCTGCATCACCAGCCTCAAGGCCAAAGTGACCTGAAAGCCGCCGTGACTGCCATAGCACGATGTTGACCGGCTTGCGTGCCCATTCATCGTACAGATAGTCGAGAGCGTTCTTGAGGACGGCCGGGTATCCCCAGTTGTACTTGGGATAGACGAGCACAAACCCGTGAGGATAAGGGATACGATTCCCCATTCTATCGCAGACGGCTTCAAAGAATACTCTATGTCGTTCATATTCCCAAAAGAGGCACACCCAGCGTCAAAGCGCCAAGATCGAAACGAACGCCATCACGGCGGTGGGACAGGAACGCTTGCATCGCCTTTATCGACGCGCTTATGCCTATTTGACGAGCGCTCGGAGCGTGGCGGCTATCGCCAGGTCGATGTGGTTGATCGAATGATTCCGCAGTCCCTGGGCAAAATAGTAGTCTTCGTCCTTGTCGACATTGATACGCGCCCTGTTCAGGTACTGGAGAGCCTGATGATAGATGCCGACGCCCTCAGGCGCACCATCCATGGCGGGGTGGCTTTCGATGTTCTTACCGACCTCCAGGCAGGCATACTTGATCTCGCCCACCGCCCTGTCGATCTCGAAAACGGCCGTATCCTGATTTACAGTGGTCGCCCGATCTGCGGGATTGTCGACGATCAACTGGCGGGCTGCTGCCAGATTATCGAGTGCATGCAGGTAGGAGGGATGACTATCCCCCGTCGACATGCAAAAGGCCAGGGTCATTATCCCGGCCGCGAGAGACAGGTAGCGAATGTACTTCTTCATTTCATTACTCCTGGTCCAAAGAAAGTCCTTTCGGCGCGGCATTTCTGCTCGCTGGCACACGTACAAGCAACCTTCCGTCCCCCATAGGAGTGGTGCCGTACAGATGAAATTGTTTTTGGCACCTACCTTGATTTATTAGAAGAGTCTTAATGCCTCTGCCAATCTGGCCGGCAAACAGGGAAATAAAAAGTCGTCTTGAAGGCGGAGATCATGAGTGGTGCGCTCCGCCTTTTCTTGAGGGATTGAGGAAATGATGTGGAGCGACGAGATTCTCTACTACTACAAGCAAATCGAAAGAGAGGATGGATCAGGTTCATGAAAAAGACGAAAAGGATTCCGTTGGTCTTGTTGCTTGCGGCGGCTGTCGGCATATCCTTCATAGTTGGATGCGCGATGCCGTCGGCGAGCGCGAATACGGTCCCACCAAAAGTTGACTCTATGTTGCCCGCCGACTTGGCCCCGGGTGTCGGTCTTTATGACACTGTCAGCGTGTTATTCAGCGAAGCCATGGACCCTGCGACAATTACCGCGGCGAGCTTCACGGTGGCAGGCGCGGGTCCATTGACCGGAACTGTAGACTATGATGATTCAAACAATGCCGCGATTTTCACACCATCAGCTCCCTTGGCTGTCAACCAGATTCACACCGCTACGATTACAACCGGGGCGAAGAACATTGCCGGGGACCCCCTCGCGGCGAATATGGTCTGGCACTTCACGACGGGTTCCTCGACGGACACAACCGCACCGACGGTGACCTCGACGGTCCCGCTCAGCGCGGCCACCGGTGTCGCCGTCAATGACAACATCATTGCGGTATTCAGCGAGGCAATGAACTCGACAACGATCGTGTCGGCGAACTTTATCGTGGCGGCAGGCGGTACCCCCGTATCAGGAACAGTCACGTATGATCTGCCGAACAAGAGAGCAGTCTTTGACCCGACAATAAATCTGGCCGACGGTATCGTCTATACCGCAACGGTGACAACCGGGGTGAAGGACCTCGCAGGAAACCACCTGGCGTCAAACATGGTATGGAGCTTTACAACGGCTGCCGCGGGATTGGGCCCGGCGCCTGTGAGGCTTGGAACAGCCGGTAGTTTTGTGGTCCTCGCCAAGACGGGGATTTCAACCGTTCCGGCTTCCGTGATTACTGGAGACATCGGGGTGAGCCCGGTGTCTGAATCTTACATGACCGGTTTTTCACAGACAAATCATACGGGATATGCAACCTCCCCACAGGTGACGGGATTCATGTACGCGGCCAACATGGCGCCTCCTACACCTGCAAAAATGACAACTGCAATATCCGACATGCAGACCGCATATACAGACGCGGCTGGAAGAGCAGCGGGCATTGGACCCAACCTTAACCTGGGTGCCGGGACGCTTAACGGAGTTACACTGGCTCCTGGGACCTATACTTGGGGAACGGGAGTAAGCATTACCGGAAATATTACAGTCGCGGGCGCCGCAAGCGACGTCTGGATTTTCCAGGTGGCGGGAACGCTCAACGAGAGCAGTGGCAAGAGTGTAATTCTGGCCGGTGGTGTACAGGCAAAGAATATCTTCTGGCAGGTCTCCGGTGCTGTGACACTGGGAACAAACTCACACTTCAACGGAATCCTGTTGGGCAAGACCGGCATCACCCTGCAGACTGGCGCTACAATGACGGGGCGGGCGCTGGCACAATCCCTGGTGGCACTGCAGCAGGCTACTGTTGCAACGCCCCCCTAGGACCGCGAAGGCTGAGGCGGGCAGCAGAAGTGGCGAACCTGTCCGCGAGAAACCGGCCCGGCAATTACCGAGCCGGTTCATGTTGATGCAGTACGGATGGGCAATACTATAAAAAGCGCGGTGTCTATCGGGCAATCATGATGGCCGACGGACGCGACTCGCGTTTCCCATTAGTTCGATGACTCAGCTTCGCGACTGAAGCACTTCTTCGTTTTCCGCGAGTCTAATCGGTCATTCACAAAGGCGCAACGACAGAAACAATCGATAGATGTTGCTTTCAGCTGTTTTGAAGCCAAAGCACGACGAGGCGATTGCTTTTCTGTCTGGACTAGTAAGCACGGCAAAGGAAAAGGCTATTGTATAAGGCCGTGCTTTAGCAGCGATATCCACATTGCGGCTTCGCTGACGTTATAGCGGGCCGCAAGCTGCCTTGCGTCGTGAGTCTCAGCATGGTCCTTTTAATCATGGCAAGAAGGATCAACAACTCAGAAGCAAACTCATCCGCTTCTCGCGCCAAAGCGCATCACCATCGTCGTTGGTAATGGCGCGGAGGCCTAAGTACTGAGCCTTGAAACAAGGTCGGCAAACCTGACGAACCCCCCCGACCTTCCCTCTGGAGCTCGGCTTCAAGCGGGTCCGACAGAACGTTTGCTTACGTACACTCTATTTCACTCTGCAAGGCCAGAAAGCGCACTTACATATCCTTTATAGAAAATGTTTCTGAACCACGATGCCATTTGGGTCGGTGAATGCTTCCGGCCTCCATTAAGCCAAGTCTCGATGACGCCAATGAGAGCGCTTGCAAAAAAGCACCGCGCAATCTCCGGGGGGACTTCTGCCGACCGCCGTGCAATGCTTCTCCCTCGAAAAACTTGCGCGATCAGCTTCATCAGCCCAATCTTCATTCGAACATGAAACCAGGCACTTCCCCTACTTCCAAGCATTGCGGCATAAATCCGGGAGTTTGCAGCGAAGTGCGCAAACAGGCCTTCCCATGCGCCTTCGTATCGTTCTTCTAGGAAGTTTGAATCGATGTCAGAAACTCTATTAAAGAATAGAACTCCCACTTCTTTTGAGAACTTTGCGAGCGCGGCCTCGAAAATGCCGTCAACCAGGTGGTATTTATCTTTAAAAAACCGATAGAAAGTAGCACGATTGACCTGCGCTTTCGCGCAGATTTCTTGAACAGTAATCCTGTCAAGGCTCTGGCCGTCTACTAACGCGATCAAAGCATTTTCAATCTTCAGTTTTGTTTGGAAAGAACGCACGCTCATATTTCCCATGTTACGCCCCCTGTCGCGCTATGCGTCAATTCCGTGTTTTTGTCGCATTCAGGACAGTTGAAAACCCATTATCGCTGATATCATACCATTACGAAAGCGAAAGCCAAAGGAGCTATCAGTCCTCACCCGCGAGCAGGCCGCATTCAAGACAACTACAGAAAAAAACTGTCTTTAGCAGGGGGCGAAATGATGGAAGCAGCGAGAAGGACCTCCTCTTTGAAGGAGTTGAGACAGTTTTTCAGCTTCACCGTAGGCGGGGTAGAGTTCGGAATAGAGTTGGCCAAGGACAGTATTCGGGCACGGACCGCGCTTCCCCGCTTGCCGTTCCGTGCCATCTTTTCCGAGGCTGCAGCACGGCGCAGAAGCCTCATTGCAATTCTTTAAGATTGGAACTGAGAGCGCTTTTCGGGGGAGGTTCTACAAATGAATCGGGGTGTAGAAAGTCGAGAGGAAATTCTATCACGCTATTGTGAACTGCTTAAGACATTTGAAAGTAAGAGCCGGCTTCTCCAGACTTTGCTAGATAATTTGCCCGACATTATCTTTCAAAAAGATTTATCGGGCAGGTTCGTTCTTGTGAATCGCCCATACGCCGAAGTGGTGGGATTGGAATGTTCAGAAATGATTGGGAAGAATGATGCAGACGTCTTCCCGGAAGAGATCGCATCTAGATTCATGTCGGATGACCGGCTTGTTATTGAAACGGCACAACCTCTCAATAATATTGAAGAGCCTATCCAAAGCGCTCGAGGACAGATGAGATGGCTGTTGACGTCCAAGGTACCTCTTTTTGACGAATCAGGACATGTGCTGGGGCTTGTTGGAGTAGGCCGGGATATCACTGAACGAAAGGATTTCGAAAAAAAGAATCGTCAATTGGCGATGCTGGTTGACGCCACGGACAACGCCATCCTGAGCTTTGACCTTAACTATAAACTGATGTCGATGAACAAGGCAGCAGAGAATCTTTATGGATACACTGCAGATGAGGTGCTGGGTACATCAGTCTTTGAGGCCATTCCTGCCGAACAGGAGAGCGAAATCCGCTGTATGCTGCAGCGCACAGCCTTCGGAGATCCCCCCGGACAGTTTGAAACGACGGCACTCCGCTCGGATGGCTCGCGGATCTACGTCACTGTCACCCTCTCTGCGATCCGCGACGAGCATGAGCAGGTTATCGGATACGTCACTGTTTCGCAGGACATCACTTCACAAAAGCAGGCCCAGCAAGCTTTAAAAGATAAGGAAAGGAGGCAGGCAGAAATCATTGATTTCTTGCCGGATGCGACTTTTGCAATTGACAAAGAGGGATGTGTCATTATTTGGAACAGAGCGATTGAGAGGCTGACCGGCGTGCCTGCTACTGAAATGATAGGCAAAAGTGGCCATGCGTGTGCCGTTCCCATTTATGGCGAGCTACGGCCGCTGCTGCTGGATCTAATCCTGGAGACCATCACGGAAGACCATGGAAAGGGACTCGAAGAAAGCTACGATTACGTAGAAATATCTGGAGATACCTTGATCGCCGAGGCATTCGTTCCGAAACTGCATAAGGGCAAGGGAGCATATCTCTGGGGGGTGACAACCGCTCTACGTAATGAAAGCGGGAGTATTGTGGGGGCAATCGAGTCCATTCGTGACATAACTGACCGCAAATTGGCGGAAGAAGAAAGAGCCAAACTGGAAAGGAAAATCTTGCAGGCGCAGAAGATGGATTGCATAGGACGCCTCGCCGGCGGGGTCGCTCATGATTTCAACAATATGCTATTTGTGATCCTTGGCCGGGCAGAGATGGCTTTACAGCAACTCGCCAAGGGGCACGCGCTCCGCTCGTACCTGGAAGAAATCCATAGGGCAGCAGAACGCTCGGCCGCTATGACCCGGCATCTTCTGACATTTGCCCGTCAGCAGACAGTGACCCCTCAAATATTAAGCTTGAACCCAGTGGTAGAGGAAATGCTCACAATACTCCGTCGGCTGATCGGGGAGAACATCGATCTTGTCTGGCGGCCGGGCAAAAATCTGTGGTACGTAAAGATGGATCCCTCCCAGATTGACCAGTTGCTAACGAATCTTTGCGTCAATGCGCGTGATGCGATCACAAACGTAGGAAAGATCACAATCGAGACTGCAAACTGCTTCATCGACAAGAAATTTTGCGCTCTCCCTCCGGGGCTTCTAGAGGGACAGTACGTAACGCTCTGTGTCGCCGACAATGGCTGCGGAATGGAAAAGGAGACGCTAGAGCATATCTACGAACCGTTTTTCACGACGAAAGAGATTGGCAGGGGCACGGGGATGGGGCTCGCTACTGTCTATGGTATTGTCAAGCAGAACGGCGGCCTCATCGATGCATGGAGTAAGCCGGGCCTGGGAACACGATTCACTATTTACCTGCCAAAGGAAGCTGGCGAACTCCCGCAAGAAGACGGCCAGGCTGCACAAGGGCTCGCCCCAACAGGTACCGAAACCATCCTTGTGGTCGAAGATGAGGCAGCAAGCCGAAGACTCATCGAGGCGATTCTCAAGAAGCAGGGATACAACGTCATAGCAGCGGAGGGTCCACGGGACGCCCTACGTATCGCTAAGGAGGCCATTCACGAGATCAATCTACTGGTGACGGATGTGGTAATGCCGGAAATGAACGGCGACGATTTGGCCATGCGGCTGGAGTCCCTGAATCCGCGGCTTAAATGCTTATTCGTTTCAGGATATCCCGCCGACACATTCAATCATGCGAAAATGACAAGAGAGAGGGTGCACTTTGTCGCAAAGCCTTTCTCGATCAAAGACTTTGGTATGAAAATCCGGGAGGTCCTTGATTGCGGATAGTTTAGGCACCTCTTGTCTTCCTTGTGTCTCGCTCGAGATGACTCTTGAAAACCAAAGGATAAGCCAAAGACCCGGGTTCTGTAAGCCGGAGGATTCTGGGGTGTTTCTAACTCATCATAAACAGGGGAATAAGATTGCCCGGAAGAGGACTTGAACCTCCACACCGTTGCCGGCACTAGACCCTGAATCTAGCGTGTCTACCAAATTTCACCATCCGGGCGCAGGGGAAACGTAGCAAAACCGGGGCCAACTTGTCAAGATTGCCCCCCGTCTGTATCCTCTCGTGATGGCTCCTACCCGCATCCTCTTCATCGGGGAGATCGTCGGCAAGTCCGGTGTCTGGGTCGTGAAGGAGCTCCTCGCGAAGCTGCGCCAGGAGCACTCCATCGATTTCGTCGTGGCTGACGGAGAGGGGGCCACCGGCGGGTTCGGCATTGGCAAGAATCACGCCGTCTACCTGCACAAGCTGGGCATCGACGCCATCACTACCGGCGAGTGCAGCTACTACAAGAAAGACATTGTCGAACACTTCAACCGCGCCCCGTACATGATCCGCCCGGCAAACTATCCCCCGAGAAACCCCGGCCGCGGCTACATGGTCTTCGAGAAAAACGGCAGGAAGATCGCCGTGATGAGCCTGCTGGGCGTTGCAGGTTTCAAGAAGGTCCACCTGAAGAACCCGTTCAGTCTCCTCTCGAAGCTTCTCGAATCGATCGCTCCCGAGACGAACGCCATCCTGCTGGACTTCCACGCGTTTACAACTGCGGAGAAAGCCACCATGTTCGCCATGGCGGACGGCAAGCTGTCCGCCGTTATCGGCACGCACACGAAAGCCATCACCGCGGACAACAGGGTCCTGCCCGGCGGCACCGCGGTCATCACCGACGCGGGGCGGACCGGAAGCCTGGAATCGGTGGCCGGCCTTGACCCCGAGATCGAGATCAGGAAGCTCACCACGCTGGT
This sequence comes from Spirochaetia bacterium, assembly GCA_049514475.1. Lineage (GTDB taxonomy): Bacteria > Spirochaetota > Spirochaetia > SZUA-6 > Fen-1364 > Fen-1364. The sequence goes on along the minus strand of JBEKVA010000005.1, from coordinate 18,002 downwards.
GCACGAGTATTCGAAGGAAGCGTGGGCAGGGCTCGAGCTGCAGGGGGTCATCATTGAGATAGGCGATGATGGGAAGGCAACCTCCATCGAGAGGGTCCGTGAGACCTGCAAGGCGCCGCCCGCGGGCGCGAAAGAGGAAGACGTCCCCACGGCAAGCGCCGCGGACTGATGCCCGCGCAGGGGACCGGCGCATTCGCGGTGGCCCCGCCTCCCGTGAGAATGCCACGGAATCGCACGGAGTACCGTGCGCGCTACCGTGGCCGCGCTTGCAACCACGCGCCTTGCGCACTACAATAGACGCGCGATGTTGCGCTGGCAGGATCTCCTCAAGCACTCAGTGAAAGACGAAACCATCAAGGCAAGCAGCCTGCGCAAGATCCCCCAGCTGAAGACGTGTCCTTACTGGGACAGGGCTGTCTTCCTGGGCAGGATCTCCCACCGCGTGGCGTTCGCCAACTACGACGGCGGGCTGGTGAAGTATGACGGCCGCATCTATTACGTGAACATGTCTCAGATCGAGGCTCTCAACAGCTTCGTGCACTGGAATCTCAAGAAGTTCATCTCTGTCATCGAGGACTAAAGGCCTGCCCCTCAGCAGCACCCCCGGCAAGCGCTTTCTCAGCACCCCGCCATCGTCTCACACGTGTGCGGCGAGAACCACCCTGTCACGCCCGCTGTTCTTCGCCTCGTACAGGCCGGCGTCGGCCGCCGCGAGAAGCTCGTCGCGGGTCCGCCCGTTGGCCGGAAATATCGAGACACCCAGGGAGATGCTCACCGCCCCCAGAGGTTTGTCGTCGCTTATGACCGTCATTTTTTTCACGCGCTCCCGCAGGTCCTCGGCACGGGCGCAGGCGACATCCGCGGAGGCCTCGGGGAGTATCAGCAGGAACTCCTCCCCGCCGTAGCGGCAGGCGATGTCCCCGCCACGGAGGTTCGTCCTGATGAGCGTGCCGAGGGCCTGCAGCAGCGCGTCGCCCGCCGCGTGGCCGAAGCCGTCATTGAACGCCTTGAAGTGATCGATATCCATCATGATGATCCCGATGGGCTGCTCCTTGCGCTCCGCGCGACGCAGCTCGAGCTCCAGGGTCTCTTCCATATAACGGCGGTTGAAGAGGGTGGTCAGCGGGTCGTGGATGGAGAGCTGGCGCAGGTCGCTTCTCAGCATGAGGTTGGAGAGCGCGAGCCCCACCCGATCGGCCACGGACATCGCGAACCTGTGGGCCTCCTCCGCGCAGTGGGTCACGTGAATGAGCCCGATGGACTTGCCCGTGGCCGCCAGGGGAATGCAGAGGGAGCCAGAGCCGAGATCGGCGGAGGCGTGGCGGCACGGGAGGGTGACGGTGGTGGGAGTCACGGCATGCACTTTTCCCCGGCGCAGCGCCCAGCAATCCTCGGCCTTGAACACCGGCATGCTGGGAGGAGTCTCGCCCCACTCCGCCATGAGCGCATACATGTCCTTCAGCGGATCGTGCACATAGAGGGCTCCCGAGGAGCCCGGCAAGAGCTGCGGGCCATGGATGGCAATGACCGGGTACGCCTCCTCCGTGGAGAGGCACGACTGGAGCATGTCGCCCACCTCGCCCAGGAGCTGCGCCTCGCGGTTCTTCGTGGCAAGCCGCTCAAGCTGTCCCGAGAGAGTGGCGCGGGACTCCGCCAGTGCGTGCTCGAGCTTCTGGTGCTTCGCCACCTCGTCCGCCAGGGCGCGGGTGCGCTCGGCGACGAGTGACTCCACGCGGAGCGTCCGCCGCAGGCGCGCGGAAAAGAAGATGCCTCCCGCCGCGGTGAACAGAAGCCCTCCCGCCAGTATGGAATACGACGGCCACGAGCGGTGACGCGTCAGGAAATCGACGGTGGGGTACGCGTTGAGAATCCAGATGCGGTTGCCGGCATCGATCCTCGTGCTCCAGGTGATACCGGTCTTCACGACGTCTGCGGCATCATAACCGGGTACCCGGGACTTGTGGTAATAGAGCAGCTGCTGGCGCACCGGCGCCGCCGGGTCGAGCAGCTCCAGGTCGATGCCGGCAGGGCTCAGGTCCTTCATGGAAAGCTCCACCTTCTGGTCGATGCGGAAGGAGGAAACAGCCAGTCCGATCAGCTCCCCCCGTGAGGTCGGCTCGCCGTCCATGCTCGCGCTGCGGTACAACGGGAGAAAGTGCCACACAGTGGTACGCTCATCGCCGCGCTGCGGCAGCGTGGTGCCTTCGCTTGCCACTATCGTGCCGGTGGAGATTGCGCGGTCGATTGCGGTGCGGAGGGCAGGCACCGAGGCCAGGTCCAGCCCTGACAGGATCGCCCCGTATTCAAGCGGCTCGACGACCATCACGGGGTAGTACAGTGCGCGCGCACGCGCCGGACGGAACCCACCGTCAGGGGAAGGCTCCTGGATCTGGAAATCAGCGTCGATCTGTTTCCGTATAAGCTCCTCGAAGCCCGCCCGCTGCGCCGCGCTGACGCGGGGAATGAAGGCAAGGACCTGGGTGTCAGGCTCGAGGCCGGGGATACGGCTGGAAAACCTTCCGAACTCCTGCGCGAATGCCCCCAGCTGTCCCTGCGCGAGCTCGCGCGCCGCGGTGATGTAGCTGCCCAGCAGGTTCAGCTCGATGAAGTCCTCCACCAGCCCCGCGCGGATGGCGTGGGCGCGGTCGGCCGCGGTGTTGGCGAAATCCGCGCGCAGCCGCGCCTGGTCGGTGCCCTGGAAGAGAAAGAACACCATGAGGGTGATGACCACGCCGACGAGCAGCGCCAGGAGAATCGGGACCAGGCGGCGGGGGACGGAAAGGCGGGGAGGCTTCTCGCCTGTGCCGGAAGGGAGCAGGGGGGAATCGGCCATCTTCGGACTATAGCACGCGCGGGACGGCCGCGGCGAGTCGAGCTTGCCGGCCGCGCTTCTGCGCTGGCCTGCCGCTGCTGTGCTTGCCCGCTGCACTACTGTGCTAGCGTTGAGGCAATCCGATTTTTCTGCTATGATCCAATCCCCATGAGCAAATACATTTTCGTCACCGGCGGCGTCTGCTCTGGGCTTGGAAAAGGCGTCGCTTCCGCGTCCATCGGCAGCCTCCTGGAAAACAGGGGCTTCAACATCCGCATGATCAAGATCGACCCCTACATCAACGTGGACGCCGGCACGATGAACCCCTACCAGCACGGGGAGGTCTACGTCACCGACGACGGCGCGGAAACCGATCTCGACCTCGGCAACTACAGCAGGTTCACAACGTCGCCCATCGGGCGGGACAACTCCATCACCACCGGCCAGGTCTACCAGGCGGTGATCACCAAGGAGAGGGAAGGCCGCTTCCTCGGCAGGACGGTGCAGGTCATCCCCCACATCACCGACGAGATCAAGGCGCGCATCTTCCGCGTGGGAGAGCAGCCCGGGGTGGACGTGACCCTCGTCGAGGTGGGCGGCACCGTGGGAGACATCGAGAGCGTTCCTTTCCTGGAGGCGGCGCGGCAATTCATCCACGACCTGGGCAAAGAGAACGTGCTTTTCGTCCACCTTACCCTTGTGCCGCAGGTTTACTGGGGAGAGCCGAAGAGCAAGCCGACGCAGCACTCGGTGCGCGAGCTGCGCGAGATCGGCATCCAGCCGGACCTCCTCCTCTGCCGCTCGGGCGCCCCGCTTGACGAGGACCTGCGGAGGAAGATTTCCCTGTTCACCAACGTGGAGAAAGAGGCGGTCATCTCGGCCTACGACGTGCGCACGACGATCTACGAGATCCCCCTGACCTTTGTGCAGCAGAACGTGGATGCGATCATCATCAAGAAGCTGGGGCTTGCCGAGAAAAGCCCGATCCGCGACGGGTGGAAGAAGGTCGTGGACCATTTCAGCGGGGCCAAGCGCACCGTGCGGGTGGGCATCGTGGGCAAGTACACGGGCCTGCACGACTCCTACATCTCGATCTTCGAGTCCCTGTTCCACGGCGGGATTGCCAACGGCGCCCGGGTGCAGCTGGTAAAGTTCGAAAGCGAAGAGCTGGAGGACGAGCGTGACCTTTCCGCCGCGTTCGCCGATTGCGACGGCATCCTGGTGCCCGGCGGGTTCGGGCTGCGGGGCATCGAGGGCATGATCCGCGCCGCCCAGTACGCGCGGGAGAACAGGATTCCCTACCTGGGCATCTGCCTGGGGATGCAGATCATGGTGATCGAGTATTCACGCTCCCTCCTCGGGCTGAAGGAGGCCAATTCCACGGAGTTCGCCCCCGAGTGCAAGAACCCGGTGGTGAGCCTGCTGGAGGAGCAGGTGGACATCAAGGCGTACGGCGGGACCATGAGGCTGGGCAAGAGCGACACGCACCTGCTGCCGGGCACCCATATTCGCGAGGCCTACGGGACCGACGTGATTGCCGAGCGCCACCGGCACCGCTACGAGGTGTCCAACCAGTACCGCAAGGCACTGCAGGATGCGGGGCTGCACGTGAGCGGCCTCACCCCGGATTCCTCGCTGGTGGAATCCGTGGAATGGCCCGACCACCCCTGGGGGGTCGGCGTGCAGTTCCACCCCGAGTTCAAGTCAAAACCCCTCGCTCCCAGCCCGCTGTTCTCCCGGTTCATCGCGGCATGCCTCGTCGCGCAGGAAAAGACAGCGGCCGCCCGGGCGTGAGCCCGGGGGCGCCGACGCAAATGCGCCTATCGGCACAGGGCAGGCGCCGCGTGCGCGGGATAGTGCTGGCCGCGGCGGCACTGCTGATGGTCGCCTCGTGCCATCTGAACTACGGGCAGGCAACCACGGAGGAAACCACGCCGCAGGGCCTGCCCGACACGGTTGCCATCGGGCTGGTGCACAAGATTCACAAGGACGGAAGGCTCTCCCTGGAGCTCGAGGCTGCGCGCGCGGAAACATTCAACGCCGACAAGACGACCGTCCTCACCGACGCGCGGTTCGTGGAATACGACGCGCAGGGCGGGAAGGCGACGGAAGGCCAGGCCGACAAGGTGGTCTTCCACTCTGATACGGAGAATGCCGAGATCTCGGGCGATGTTCACGTGCACTCCGCCTCCGAGAAGGGAGCCGTGACGGCATCCTCGCTTTCGTGGGAAAACAAGTCAAAGCGGCTGACGGCGCCCCCGGGGGAGCAGGTGCATATCAGCAAGGACGACGGCTCCTTCATCTCGGGCAGCGGGTTCGTCGGGGACTTCAGGACACGCCAGCTCGTCTTCACGGGCCCCGTGCAGGGATCCTACGTCTCGGAGGAAAAGAAATAGGCCCATGCGCCGCATCCTCGTCGCGCTCATGATGGTCGCGGCTCCCCTCCTGTTCGCCGACACCTTCAGCTATGCCGGTGACAGCGCGACGACGGTGCTTGCCGAGGGCAGCCAGCACGCGCTTCTCACCGGGCATGCCGTGGTGAAGACGGAAGACCTGCGCATTACGGCGGACAGCATCGAGCTGTTCGGCAAGGACTTCATCTACGCCCAGTGCAGGGGCAACGTCCGCGTGGTGGACACCAAGAGGGGACTCGACCTCACCAGCGAGGAGCTCTTCTACGACAGGGACCGCAAGATCGCGCGCATCAAGGGCAACGCGGTGATGTCGGACCTGAAGAACGAGATGGTGGTCAAGGGCGGGTTCATCGAGGACAGGGACACCGAGCAGATCACCATCGTGCAGATCGGCGTGCGCATCTTCAAGAAGGACATCGTCTGCCGCGCGGAGTTCGCGAAATACTGGCGGGAGAAGAAGATCCTGGAGCTCTCCGGCATGCCCTGGGTGTCCAAGGCCTCCGACGTCTACCAGGCGGCGCGCATCACCGTCAATCTCGATACCGAAGACATCAGCCTCGAGGGAGACGTGCAGGGAACGATCCAGACCCCCGACAAGGGAAAGGGCAAGGATGCAGGAAGCGCCGGCACTCCTGGTGGCGCCTCCGGCGACACCGGCCCCCCGGGCGGGTCCGCGCCCCCTTCGGGTAGCCCTGCCGCTCCGCCCGGCGCAAGCTCCGCCCCGCCGCCTGCGGGCGGCTCCGATGTTCCCCCGCCCGCGATGAAAAAGGAGCCTTCGAGTGGGCAGTAGCGGCACCCTCTTCCTCGAAGGCCTGGTCAAGAGCTACGGCCGCTTCCAGGCGGTGCGCGGCGTCACCTTCAGCATGGAAAGCGGGGAAGTGGTCGGCCTGCTGGGCCCCAACGGCGCGGGAAAGACCACCGTCTTCTACATGGTGGTCGGCTTCATCAAGCCCACTTCCGGCAAGATCTGGCTCAACGGGAGGGACGTCTCGGGCCTGCCGATGTACAAGCGGGCCCGCATGGGCGTCTCCTACCTCCCCCAGGAGCCCTCGGTGTTCCGCAAGCTTTCGGTGGAGGACAACATCGATGCGATCCTGGAGACGCGCAACAATCTCACCCGCAAGGAGAGGCAGCGGCAGCTCGACCAGCTCCTGGAGGACCTGGGGATAGCGCACCTGCGAAAGCAGAAGGCATACACGCTCTCCGGGGGCGAGCGGCGGCGCACCGAGATTGCCCGCTCGCTGGCTATAGAGCCCAAGTTTCTCCTCCTGGATGAGCCGTTTGCCGGCATCGACCCCATCACCGTTTCCGAGCTGAAAGGGATCGTACAGGGGCTTTCCACCCGCGGTATCGGGGTCCTCATCACGGACCACAACGTGCGCGACACCTTGCAGATCACCCACCGCTCCCACATCATCAACATGGGGGAGATCCTGGTAAGCGGCTCCCGGGAGGAGCTTTTGGCCAGCGAGGTGGCCCGCACCATCTACCTGGGGCACGAGTTCGAGATATAGCGCGGCCACCGTACCCGGTGGCATTCACGCCGCCAGGCGTGCGAAAGGGGCCCCAGGGCGCAGCCAACCCAGCGACGCCGAGAAGGCGGCGCGCAGGGCGGCGTGAAGCCCTGGGGATCTCCTGCCAAAGTTGACAAAGTCTGCTACCGTAGCTCACAATCAAGCCCGGAGGCTTCGTGCAGTCCCAGAGACCGGTGCTCAAACAGGTCCAGAAGCTCAGAATGACCCCCCAGCTCTACCAGGCGGTGAGGCTTATGGCCCTTCCCCTGCAGGAACTAAAGGTCACCATCGAGGAGGAGCTTGAAAAGAACCCCGCGCTGCAGGTGGAGGAGGACAGGTCCACCGTGTCCCTCGATGCGCTTCCCGCCCGGGAACATTCCGATGGAGAGGGGGACTGGTTCGACCACTCTTCCGACGTCGGGTATTCGCGGGCGGATGCCGATGCGGCAAGCGATGCCCGCCGCCAGTTCATCGAAGGGGCACTGTCCCAGCCGGAAAGCCTCCAGGATCACCTCCTGGCGCAGCTGGCGCTGCAGCCCATCAGCGAGGAATGGCTGCGCATCGGGGAGCTTTTGATCCGCAACCTCGACGAGAACGGCTTTCACCAGGAACCCCCCGAGATCCTCCTCTCCGAGCCGGCGGAGAAGAAGCTGCTGCCGAAGGTGCAGGAGCTCGTGCAGGGATTCGACCCGGTCGGGACGTGCGTGAAGGACATGCGGGAGAGCCTCCTCGTGCAGATCCGCCATCACCCCTCCGCGCACCCGCGGGCGGCGGAGCTCGTGGAGCACTGGCTGGAGGCCCTCGAGAAGCAGCGCCTGCGGGACATCGAGAAGGGGATGCGCGTCTCCGAGGCCAAGCTGAAGGAGATCGCCGCTTTCATCCGCACCCTGGATCCCCTGCCGGGCCGCAGTTTCTCCCGGGACGTCATCCGCTACGTGCTGCCCGACGTGCAGGTCACTTTGCACGAGGGGGAGTTCGTCATCATATTGAATGAAGAGATGATACCGGTGCTCGGGATCAACCCCCTCTTCGAGGAGATGGCGCACAAGAGGGGTGCGGCCAAGGACACGAAAACGCGGCAGTTCGTCGCGCGCAATCTCCAGGACGCGCGGTGGTTCATCCGCACCATCGGCCAGAGAAACCAGACGCTGCTGAAGGTGTGCCGCGCCGTGGTGGAGTTCCAGCGGGAGTTCTTCCTCAAGGGACCGAAATACCTGAAGCCGCTGACGCTGAAGGACATCGCGTCGGAGATCGGCGTGCACGAGGCCACCGTGTCCCGCATCACCTCCTCCAAGTACATGCAGACCGAGTGGGGCATCTTCAGCCTGAAGCACTTTTTCTCCAACTCAGTTGCGGGCACCGTCAGCGCGGGCCCGCGCGTCTCCAAGGAGGGAGTGAAGGAAATCATCAGGGAAATCATCGGGCAGGAGAACGCCAGGGCCGGGGCGGGAGCGCGGGCCGGCGGCCTGTCGGACCAGAAGATCGTGGAGATCCTGGCCGCGAAGGGTGTCTCCCTTGCCCGCAGGACAGTCGCCAAGTACCGCGGCGAGCTGGCCATCGAATCGTCCTACCAGAGGAGGCGCACATGAAGGTCGAGATCAAGGGAATCCATCTCGAGATCACTCCTGGAATAAAAGCGTACCTCGATGACAAAATGCCCCGCTTGGATTACGCGAAGGATCACATTGTCGATCTGATGATCAACCTCACCAGGGAAAAAAACCTGTTCAAGGCGGAGGTCACGCTGAACTTCCGCTGGGGAGCCTCCGTTCACATCGGCGTGGAGAACTTCGACCTCAACCAGGGCATCGACGAGCTGTTCGACAAGCTGGATGCCAAGGTGGAAAAGGAGAAGTCTAAGATCAAGGAGCACCACAAGAAGAAAGAGCCCGCGCAGGAAGAAGAATAAGAGCGCGCCATGGCGTCATCAACGTCAAAGGAAAAGTTTCGCGTCCTGGACCTCCTGCAGCTGGATCTGCGGGAAAATGACGCGTTGAATCTCGCCTGCATCGGCGGGCGGCCGGGCCTCATCCGCGAGGTCGCCGTCACCGAGATCAACAGGCCCGGCCTCGAGCTGGGGGGCTTCTACGAGAACTTCGCCTTCCAGCGGGTGCAGATCTTCGGCCGGGGCGAGAATGCCTTTCTGCAGAAGCTTGCACGGGAGAAAAGGCGCGGGGAGCTGGAAAAGCTTTTCACCTTTCCCATTCCCTGCTGCGTGTTCACCCACTCCCTTTCACCGACCAATGATTTCTCCGAGATCGCCGAGAAGGCCGGGTGCCCCATCCTGCAGACCGATCTCTCCACCTCGGAGTTCACCATGCGCATCCTGCGCGTGCTCTCCACGATCTATGCCCCGAAGAAGACGGTGCACGGCGTGCTGGTGGAGGTGTTCGGCATCGGGGTGCTGCTCATGGGGGAAAGCGGGGTGGGCAAGAGCGAGTCCGCGCTCTCCCTCATCGAGCGCGGGCATCGGCTGATTGCCGACGATGCGGTGGAGATCCGCAGGGTGAGCGGCAACATCCTCATGGGCACCGGCGCCCAGGTGGTGAGCCACCACATGGAGATCAGGGGCCTGGGCATCATAAACATCACGCACCTCTTCGGCGTCGGGGCCATCCGCGACAAGAAGCAGATCCAGCTGGTGGTGCAGCTGGAGTTCTGGGACTCCGACAAGAACTACGACAGGATCGGGGCTGAGGAAAACACGGTGGACATCCTCGGGGTGCACGTGAACTGCGTGACGGTGCCCATCAAGCCGGGGCGCAACATCCCCGTGATCATAGAGACGGCGGCACGCAACGAGAGGCTGAAAAAAATGGGCTACTACTCCGCCCGCGAGTTCAACCGCAACGTCATGAACTGGCTGGAGGGGGAGAGCACCCGCGAAATCTTCCTGAACGAGAAATGAGGCGTCATGGTCGAGCGCATCGTCACCATCCGCAACCGGGCGGGCATGCACGCACGCCCCGCTGCCCTGCTGGTCAAGACCGCAAGCGGCTTCATCTCCCAGATCTTCATCGAGAAGGACAGCGAGAGGGTCAATGGGAAATCGATCATGGGCGTGATCACCCTCGGCGCGACCTACAACACGCCGCTGAAGATCATCGCGGAGGGACCCGACGAGGCGCAGGCAGTTGACGCACTCCAGAAACTCTTCGAACGGCGATTCGAGGAGGAATAGGCCGGCAGGGATGCGGCACGCCGTAGTGTTGACCGCGGCGGTTCTCGGCGCCGTGGTGCTCGCACTGGCGTCCGCGTTCCCCCTGTCGGCCCAGGCGGTGGACCTCGCCGTCGAACGCAGGGCCTCACTCCGCTCCGCCTCTGCCGATGCCCTGATGGCCCACGTTTCCTTCCGCTGGGACCGCATGGAGGAGCTGGTCTCCTCCCTGCGCGCCGGCATGGAGTCACGCATCACCTTCACCCTCCGTCTCTACGAGCACAGGCGCGGCCTGCTGCCATTCAGGAGGGACAGGCTTCTCGTGCAGAAGAAGGCCGAGCGCAGCGCTTTCTGGGATTTCCTTGACGACACCTTCGTGGTGGAGTCAGAGGATGGGACCCGCGAATCCTTCGCGAGCGCCGAGGACCTCCTGCGGGGCTTCCTGACCCTTTCCGAGCTCTCCCTCTCTGATGTTCCCCGCGCCAGCTCCCCCGGCTACTACGTCAGCGCCCGCGCGCTGTTCGAACCGGTCCGCCTCATGCCGCCCCTCACCCTCGTGGGCCTGGTGGGACGGGCGGCCACCACCACCACCCCGTGGGTCAGCAGGGAGGCGCCATGAAGGGGCTGACAGACCGCGTGGCGCTGACGGAGAACACCTCGCGCGGCCTTTTCATCCTCGTGCTGCTCTTCGTGATCCTCATCGGCGTCATCATCGCCTTCTCCCGCACCTTCGTCACCACCATTGCCGGCTCGGACCCCGCCGCGGCCACCATCGCCCTGCTGGTGGCCATGGTCCTCCCCCTCGTCCTGCTGGGGGTCACCATCTTCCAGTTCGTGCGCCTGCTCCGCCAGCGGGCCCTGCGGCAGTCGGGGGCGGGGCTGCGCCTGCGGCTGCTCCTGTTCTTCGCCCTCATCAGCGTGCTCTCCGCCGGGCCGCAGGCGATGCTCGGCATCACCTTCGTCAACTCGGCCATGGGCACCTGGTTCAGCTCCTCCATTGGAGATTCCCTCCGCGGCGCCCGCGACTCCGCCATTGCCTACCAGAAGGAACGGCTGCTGAGCCTGCGCTCCTTCGTGGACGGGCCGCTCACCCCGCGGCTGGTGCGAGATTTCGCCTCCTCCCCGGATGGGACATGGTCGGAGGTACAGGCGGTGAACGCGGGAATCGGCGCGCTGCAGCTCTTCGGCCCCGACGGCAAGGAGCTCACTTTCCGCGGGGACGAGCGCGCGCGGCTCACCACCGCAGAGGGCGCCGGCGGGCAGGAGGTGCGGGAGGAGGTGACGATCCTCCGCGACGCGAGGAGCTTCACGGCGGGGGGACGCAGGGTCACGCTGGTGGCAAGCGCCCTGCTGCCCGCGGAGCTGCGCAGGAACGCCCGCAGGCTCACAGAGAGCCTGACGCTGTTCACGGCCCTCGACCAGTTCCGCGACCTCTTCCGCCTGGTGCTGGTGGGGTTCTTCTTCCTGTTCTCCCTTCCGATATTCTTCATCACGATCCTTGTGAGCCTGCTCCTCACTGAGAGGATCATCGGTCCCATTGTCCACCTGGAGGATGCCACCCGCCGCGTGGCGGAGGGGGATTTCGGCTTTCGCATCCTCACTCGGCCGCGCGATGAGCTGGCAAACCTGGTGGACTCCTTCAACGCCATGATCTCGGAGCTGGAGCGCTCCCGACGGAAGCTCCTGCAGGCGGAACGGATCACCGCGTGGCAGGAGATCGCCCAGAGGCTCGCCCACGAGATCAGGAACCCCCTCACCCCCATCAAGCTCTCCGCGCAGCGCATGCTGAAGAAGCACACGGAAAAGGCGGAGGACTTCGAGAAGATCCTCGCGCCCTCTGTCTCCTCCATCATCACCGAGGTGGACAACCTGGAACGGATGCTGCGCGAGTTCGGCGAGTTCGCCAAGCTGCCCGTTCCCCGCCCGGGCTCGGTAAATCTGAAAGAGATGCTCACCGAGGTGGCCTCGGTGTACGCCCACCTCTCCTCCAGCGTGCAGATCGACCTGAAGGACGTGCCCGAGGGGGTTATGCTTGCAGTGGACAAGGCCCAGATGAAACGCGTGTTCGCCAACCTGTTCACCAACGCCATGCAGGCCATGCCCGGGGGGGGCCAGCTCAGCGTACGCGCCGACATGATCAAGAAGGCCCACGCGAGCTTCTGCCGCATCGGGGTGAGCGACACGGGAAGCGGCATCAGCGAAAAGGA